>NZ_JBFTPS010000039.1:0-63818 GCF_056398605.1 Variovorax sp. 01T432 | reverse complement strand
ATGGACATGCATGCCTACATATATAGGCGATGTCATTGGCATATTCAAGAAAATACATGCCTACATCCAGCAAACCAAGAAAGCACCTATCTCATTGATTCCAGAGGGCTTATTGGCTGAAACCGGCGCACGCGGCGCTGGAACTTCGGGCTAGCCCGCCGCTGCGGGCCGTATCAGGCGTACTGCGCCTGGGCCGCGCGTTGCGGCGCGTTCGGGGCGGCAGCCTTCGGCTGGCGCTCGTTGAGCAGGCGCGCGGCGAGCTGCGCAGCCATTTCGAGCTTCTTCAGATCGCGCATCTCGAGCGCCGCGTCCGGATTGAAGCTGAAGGAATAGAGCGTGCCGTAGATCAGCCCGTTGCCGAGCACCACCGGCGCGCTGAGGTAGCAGCCCGAAGGAACCTTCGCACGGACGACCTGCTTGCAGAAGGCGAGTTCCAGCGGATCCGAGACTTCGTCGATGAACTGGGCGCGCTCGGAGGGCTGGGTGCGGCGCGATACGCGCTGGCCGTCGATCACTTCGCAGGCGAATGCCGCTTCCATTCCGTGCTGTTCGCGCAGGAGCTTGAGTACCCGATGGACTGCGCCGTCGACGAGCGGATCGCTCACGTCCGGCGTGGCGATCAGCAGTTCGGAAACTTTCACTTCCAGGTCGCCGAGTGCGTAGTCGTTTTCGTAGTAGCTCATAAGTACTCCTTTGCAATGACTGTATTGAAACGTATCTGAGCCCTGTTTGCTTGGAAATGAGAACTTAGGTTTCGTTTTAACCGTGCGTTTATCACAAAATTACTACTAAACGTGACAGCGATCGGCCCGAACTGAAATCCATCGCCGCCTGTATCGCTTCGCGCATGGGCTATCGTCCGGCGCATGGCCTCTCCTGAAATTCCCACGCCCGCGGGGGCGCGCCCGTCTCTCGATGTGGCCGTGCTGATGCGGCGCGAGCGGCTGCACGGGCCGTCCAGCCACTGGCAGCCGTGGCGCTGGACACTCGACGGGGTGGTGCCGGACGAGCCTGGTTTCGGCGGCACGCCGAAGCTGCTGCGCGACGACGCGGGCGAGCAACTCTGGTTGCATCCGGGCTTCAAGGTCGAGCTGTTCCGCGACGATGCCGAGGGTTACGAACTCAACGCGGCCACGCCGGCGCCCTGCTGGTTCGTGCTCTGGCGCATGGACGAGCAACCCACCCTGGCGTCCGAGCCGATTCCGCGTCCGGTCGTCGTGACGCTGAGCTACAACGAGGCCGGCCGCTGGCTCGATGCGCAGGAATCTGTCGAGCAGGTGCCCGCGCCGCCGGAGGTGGTCGAGTGGATGCGCGGCTTCATCCGGGAGCACTATGTGATGGAGCCCAAGCGGCGCAAGCGGCCGGAAAGCTTCAGGCCGCTGGTCGATCGCTTCGGCAACGCGGCGAGCGTGTCGACCGGCAAGAAGCATGGCGGCGGGGGAACTGGCGATGTCTGAAGGATTTTTCGATCGGTGGTCGCGCCGCAAGCAGCAGGTGCGGACCGGTGAAGTGCCGCCGGCTGAGCCGACAGCTGCTCCCGATGCGGCGCCGGTCCCGATGCCGCAGGCGGACCCAAGCGCCGACATCCATCCGGGCCTGGCGCAAGAGGCGAAAGAAGCAGATCCTCCGCCCCCTCTGACGCTCGCAGATGCGCAGGCGCTGACCATCGATTCGGACTTCAGGCCGTTCGCGGCGAAGAACGTCGCGCCGGAGGTCAGGAACGCCGCCTTCCGCAAGCTGTTCGCCGCCCCGCACTTCAATGTGATGGACGGGCTCGACACCTACGTCGACGACTACTCCAAGCCCACGCCCCTGCCCGAGAGCGTGCTGCGCCAGATGGCGAGCGCCAGCTTCCTGAACCTGTTCGAGGAGGAGCCCCAAGGAACTCCCGAGGGCGATGGATCGGCGGACGTGGCACAGTCGGACGGTTCCCAGGCCCCAGTTCCCAGCCCGCCGGTTGCCGATGCGCAAGCGGCCAGCCCAGAGACCGATGACCACCACGCTGATCTGCGACTGCAACCAGACGATGCCCCTCGAGCCGAAGACGCTCGGGGCGGCGCTGAATGAGACGCTGCCTCTCCATTCCGCGCTGTGCCGGCGCGAGGCGTCCTCTTTCCAGCGTGCCATTCAATCCGGCGACGACGTCGTGGTCGCCTGCACGCAGGAACGCCGGCTGTTCGGCGAACTCGCGGGGCAGACGCCGGGCGCGAGCTCCCCGATCCGCTTCGTCAACATCCGCGAAACCGGCGGCTGGAGCCGTGACGCGAAGGGCGCCATGCCCAAGATCGCCGCGCTGCTCGCGCTGGCCCGCCTGCCGGAGCCCGACCCGGTCGCCACCGTCAGCTATGCGAGCCGCGGCCGGCTGCTGATCGTCGGGCCGCTCGACCAGGCGGAGCAGGCGGCCGCGCTGGTGGCCGACACGCTGGAGGTGACGATCTTTTCCCAGGGGCCCGGCGCCAACGGGGGCGCGCAGGAACGCCGCTGGCCCGTGATCGCGGGCCGCATGGACGCGCTTGCCGGCTGGCTCGGCGCCTTCAGGCTGCAGTGGACGCGCGACAACGCCATCGACCTCGATCTCTGCACCCGCTGCAATGCCTGCGTCGTCGCATGTCCCGAACAGGCCATCGGCCTCGACTACCAGATCGACAACGCCCGCTGCACCTCGCACCGCGCCTGCGAGCGCGCCTGCACGGTGGCTGGCGCCATCGACTTCCGGCGCGCGCCCGAGCCGCTGGAGGGAGCCTTCGACCTGGTGCTCGACCTCGGCGCCGCGCCGCGCATCGACTGGCATGCGCCGCCGCAGGGCTACTTCCATCTGCCCGGCGGCATCGCGAATCCACAGGGGCTGCAGGCGATGCTGCGCCTGCGCGAACTGGTGGGCGAATTCGAGAAGCCGAAGTTCTTTGATTACAGGCAGAAGCTCTGCGCCCACAGCCGCAACGAGGTGGTGGGCTGCAATGCCTGCATCGAGGTGTGCTCGGCCCACGCGGTGAGCAGCGACAAGGCGCGCCAGCGGATCGTCGTCAACCCGAATCTCTGCGTCGGCTGCGGCGCCTGTACCACCGCCTGTCCGACCGGCGCCCTCGGCTACACCTATCCGCGCGCGCCCGACCAGGGGCTCAAGCTGCGCACGCTGCTGTCCACCTATGCCGCAGCGGGCGGGCGCGACGCGGTCGTGCTGCTGCACAGCCAGGAGGGCGGCCAGGCCATGGTCGATCAGCTCGGCCGGCAGGCGCGGCTTGGCCACGCCGAGGGCGTGCCGGCCAGCGTGATGCCCGTGGCGCTCTGGCATGCCGCGAGCACGGGCATCGACCTCTGGCTCAGCGCCGTGGCCTTCGGCGCCTCGCAAGTGCTCGTGCTGTCGACGGGCGAGGAAGCGCCGCAGTACCTGGACATGCTGAAGAAGCAGATGGAAATCGCACAGGCGCTGCTGCGCGGGCTGGGCTACGCGGGCACGCATTTCCGGCTGGTCGAGGCGGCAACGCCCGCCGCGCTGGACGGCGCGCTCGCCGCCTTGCGCGGCACCCGCCAGCAGGTGCCCGCGAAGCTCGCCCGCCATGCGGTGAGCGCCGACAAGCGCGGCACCCTCGAACTCGCGCTCGACCATCTCATGGACGAATCGCCGGCGCTGAAGTCCGCGCCGGCGGCGAACGGGACCGGCGCATTGGCCATTTCCCTGCCCGCCGGCGCCCCCTTCGGTGCCATCGCCGTCGACAAGGACAAGTGCACCCTGTGCCTGGCCTGCGTCAGCGCCTGTCCGACCAGCGCGCTGCAGGACAACCCGAACGCGCCGCAGCTTCGCTTCATCGAGAAGAACTGCGTGCAGTGCGGGCTTTGCGCGAGCACCTGTCCCGAGGGCGCCGTCTCGTTGGTGCCGCGCCTGCTGGCGTCGCCGGAGCGCAGGCAGCCGGTGCTGCTCAACGAGGCGAGGCCCTGGGCCTGCGTCCGCTGCGGCAAGCCCTTCGGGACGCAGAAGGCCATCGAGGCCATGCTCGGCAAGCTCGCCGGCCATGCGATGTTCCAGGGCGAGGCGATCGAACGCCTCAAGATGTGCGGCGACTGCCGGGTCATCGACCTGTACAGCGCCCAGGACGAACTGAAGATCACGCAGCTATGAGCCAGGCCATTCCCGTCTCTTCGGCCCTCGACGAGGAAGTCGCGCGCGCCGAGCTCTACGGCCTGCTGGCGCGCCTGTGGTACGCCGCGCCCGACGCGCAGCTGCATCAGGCCTTCGCGGTCGCGCCGACCGAGGCGCCGGCCGCCGGCGCCTTCCTCGAGGAGCCCTGGCGGCGGTTGGTGGGCATCGCGCGCGAGATGGACGAGGGCGCGGTGCGCGCCGAATACGACGCGCTCTTCGGCGGCATCGGAAAGCCCGAGATCTACCTGTTCGGCTCGCACTACCTGAGCGGCTTCCTCAACGACAAGCCGCTGGCCCACCTGCGCAACGATCTCGACCGGCTCGGCCTCGCGCGCACCGAGACCACCTACGAGACCGAAGACCACCTCGCCTGTCTCTTCGAAGTGATGCGCTACCTGATCGCCGGCGACGACGTCGAGGTCGCCAACCTCACGCAGCAGCAGGCCTTCTTCTCGACGCATCTCCAGCCCTGGCTGCCGGCCCTGTGCGAGGCCGTGGCGCAGCATCCGAAGGCACACTTCTACGCGGCGCTCGCCGGGCTCACGCGCGCCTTCGGCGAAGTCGAGGTCCAGGGTTTCGACATGCTGAGCTGAGCACGGGCGGATTCCCGCTTGGCGCGGCATTAGGGTCTGGACTAGTATCCAAAGGTATGTAACTGGTTTCATATCTCATTCAGCCAAGACCACTCCTGGAGATGTTATGCAGGACAGCCAATCCGCCGGCCCCCGGCCGGCCTCCCGTCGAGGGTTCTTTTTCGGCGCCGCCACCGTCGGCGCGGCAGCGGCGGCCGTCACGGTCCTGCCCAGGGTCGTCGAGGCGCCCGCCACCTCCACCGACGCGCCTGTCCTCAAGCCGCCACCCGAGAAGGGCGGCGGCTATTCGCTGAGCGAGCACGTCAAGCGCTACTACAAGACCACTTCGGCGTGAGGAACACACGATGCTTCTGACCAGGAAAGCGACGGGCACCGCGGTTCACAGTGCCCCCGATTCCCCCTCGGCCTCGCCCTTCGTCCACAGCCTGCGGCGCGGCCTCTCCAACGCCCTGCCGACCATGGACCGGCGCGCCTTCCTGCGGCGCTCGGGCCTGGGCGTCGGCGTCGGCCTGGCGGCGGGCCAGCTCACGCTGATCCGCAAGGCGCAGGCCGCCGAGGGCCGGCCGTCGGCCATCGGCGCCGGCAAGATCGAAGTCAAGCGCACGGTGTGCTCGCACTGCTCGGTGGGCTGCGCCTCGGACGCCGTGGTCGAGAACGGCGTCTGGGTGCGGCAGGAGCCGGTGTTCGATTCGCCCATCAACCTGGGCGCGCACTGCGCCAAGGGTGCCGCGCTGCGCGAGCACGGCCATGGCGAATACCGGCTGCGCTATCCCATGAAGCTGGTCAACGGCAAGTACGAGCGCATCAGCTGGGACACGGCGCTCGACGAGATCACGGCCAAGCTCAAGGAACTGACCCGGGCCAGCGGCCCCGATGCGATCTACTGGATCGGCTCCAGCAAGCACAGCAACGAGCAGTCCTATCTGCTGCGCAAGTTCGTGAGCTTCTTCGGCAGCAACAACTGCGACCACCAGGCCCGCATCTGCCACTCGACCACCGTCGCCGGCGTGGCGAACACATGGGGCTACGGCGCCATGACGAATTCGTACAACGACATGCGCAACGCGAAGGTCGCGATGTACATCGGCTCCAACGCCGCCGAGGCGCATCCGGTGAGCATGCTGCACATGCTGCACGCCAAGGAAAACGGCTGCAAGATGATCGTGGTCGACCCGCGCTTCACGCGGACGGCCGCCAAGGCCGACGAATACGTGCGCATCCGCTCGGGCTCGGACATCGCCTTTCTCTTCGGCATCCTGCACCACATCTTCAAGAACGGCTGGGAAGACAAGAAGTACATCGACGACCGCGTCTACGGCATGGATGAGGTGCGCGCGGAGGTGCTGGCCAAGTGGACGCCCGACAAGGTCGAGGAGGCCTGCGGCGTCAAGGAAGCCCAGGTGCTGAAAGTCGCGACCTGGCTCAACGAGAACCGCCCCGGCACCATCGTGTGGTGCATGGGCCAGACGCAGCACACCATCGGCAACGCCATCGTGCGGGCCTCCTGCATCCTCCAGCTCGCGCTCGGCAACGTGGGCCGCACGGGCGGGGGCACCAACATCTTCCGCGGCCACGACAACGTCCAGGGCGCCACCGAC
Organism: Variovorax sp. 01T432; assembly: GCF_056398605.1. Classification (NCBI taxonomy): domain Bacteria; kingdom Pseudomonadati; phylum Pseudomonadota; class Betaproteobacteria; order Burkholderiales; family Comamonadaceae; genus Variovorax; species Variovorax sp. 01T432. Next base: position 57,489 of record NZ_JBFTPS010000039.1, on the reverse strand, counting down.
GTCGGCCCCAACCCGGATTCCCTGCCCGGCTACTACGGCCTGGTCGAGGGTTCGTGGCGGCATTTCGCCGCGGTCTGGGGCGTGGACTACGAGTGGATCAAGGGCCGCTACGCATCGCCGGCGATGATGACCAAGCCGGGCATCACCGTCTCGCGCTGGATCGACGGCGTGCTCGAGAAGAACGAGCTCATCGACCAGGATTCCAACCTGCGCGGCGTCTTCTACTGGGGCCACGCGCCGAACTCCCAGACCCGCGGCCTGGAGATGAAGCGGGCGATGGACAAGCTTGACCTGCTGGTGGTGGTCGACCCGTACCCTTCGGCGACAGCGGCCATGGCCGCGATGCCCGGCCGGCCCGAAGACCTGAACGCGAAGCGCGCGGTCTACCTGCTGCCGGCCTGCACGCAGTTCGAGACCAGCGGCTCCGTCACCGCCTCGAACCGCTCGCTGCAATGGCGCGAGAAGGTGATCGAGCCGCTGTGGGAAAGCCGCAGCGACTACATGATCATGCAGCAGTTCGCCGACCGCCTCGGCTTCGGCAAGGAGCTGAGCAAGAACTACAAGATGCAGAAGGTCAAGGGCATGGACGAACCCGTGCCCGACGACATCCTGCGCGAGATCAACAGGAGCTGCTGGGCGGTCGGCTACACCGGCCAGAGCCCGGAGCGGCTGCAGGCGCACATGCGCAACATGGGCGCCTTCGACGTGCGAACCCTCAAGGCCAAGGGCTCCGTCAAGGACAAGGTCAACGGCTATGACATCGCGGGCGACTACTACGGGCTGCCCTGGCCCTGCTACGGCACCCCCGAGCTCAAGCACCCGGGCTCGCCCAACCTGTACGACACCTCCAAGCACGTCATGGACGGGGGCGGGAACTTCCGCGCCAACTTCGGCGTGGAGCGCAACGGCAAGAACCTGCTGGCCGAGGACGGCTCGCACTCGCTCGGTGCCGACATCACGACCGGCTATCCCGAACTCGATCACCTGCTGCTCAAGAAGCTGGGCTGGTGGGATGAACTGACGGCCGACGAGAAGGCCAAGGCGGAGGGCAAGAACTGGAAGACCGACAGCTCGGGCGGCATGATCCGCGTGTTCATGAAGAACCATGGCTGCCATCCCTTCGGCAACGCCAAGGCGCGCGCGGTGGTGTGGAACTTCCCGGACGGCATCCCGCAGCATCGCGAGCCGCTCTACGGCAACCGGCCGGACCTGATGGCCAAGTACCCGACGCACGACGACAAGATGGCCTTCTGGCGCATGCCCACGCTCTACAAGAGCATCCAGCAGAAGAACATCGCGGACAAGGTGGCCGAGAAGTTCCCCTACGTGATGACCTCCGGTCGCCTGGTCGAGTACGAAGGCGGCGGCGAGGAAACGCGGTCCAACCCCTGGCTGGCCGAGCTGCAGCAGGAGATGTTCATCGAGATCAACCCCAAGGTGGCGGCCGAGAAGAACATCCGCAACGGCGAACGCGCATGGGTGCACACGCCGACCGGGGCGAAGCTCAACGTGCAGGCCATGGTCACCGAGCGCGTCGGGCCCGACACCGTGTTCATGCCCTTCCACTTCTCGGGTCACTGGCAGGGCGTGGACATGCTGCCGTACTACCCGGCCGGCGCGCATCCGTTGGTGCGCGGCGAGGCGATCAATACGGCGACCACCTACGGATACGACAGCGTCACCATGATGCAAGAGACGAAGACCACGGTCTGCAACATCGAGAAAGCATGAGGGTATCGCCATGGCAAGAATGAAATTCGTCTGCGATTCCGAGCGCTGCATCGAGTGCAACGGTTGCGTGACGGCCTGCAAGAACGAGAACGAGGTGCCCTGGGGCGTCAACCGCCGCCGCGTGGTGACGCTCAATGACGGGGTGCCGGGCGAGAAGTCGATCTCGGTGGCCTGCATGCATTGCTCCGATGCGCCCTGCATGGCGGTGTGCCCGGTGCAGTGCTTCTATCGCACCGAGGAGGGTGTGGTGCTGCACGACAAGGACGTGTGCATCGGCTGCGGCTACTGCTCCTATGCCTGCCCCTTCGGCGCGCCGCAGTTTCCCTCCCAGGGCACCTTCGGCGCGCGCGGCAAGATGGACAAGTGCACCTTCTGCGCCGGCGGGCCCGAAGCCAACGGCTCCGAAGCCGAGTTCGAGAAATACGGGCGCAACCGCCTGGCCGAGGGCAAGCTGCCGGCGTGCGCCGAGATGTGCTCGACCAAGGCACTGCTCGCCGGCGACGGCGACGTGGTGGCCGACATCTTCCGCACCCGCGTGCTGCATCGCGGCAAGGGCGCCGAAGTGTGGGGCTGGGGCACGGCCTACGGCTCGCAGCAGGCGGGCACCCCGACCAACGGAGGCACGAAGTGAAGCGCGCGCCGCTCATCCTGGCGCTGGCTGCGACCGCGCTGCTCCTGGCGGCCTGCGGCGAAAAGCCGCAGACCAACGCGGAGGGCGTCAGGCATGACGCCGCGCCGTGGACCGGCACCGGCACGAAGCCCGACAGCGGCACCGCCTTCACCGCATCGGGCTACCAGCCCGGCGACAAGGCCGCGTGGGAGCAGCAGCTCAAGACCCGCTCCATGGGCCAGAACGAATACAACCGGGAAGAGTGAACGGGAGGCGGCATGAATGGCACTAGTTGCATGAGACAGGCCCTGAACGCCCTCGTCCTGACGGGCATGCTGGGCCTTGGCGCCGCCGCCCTGGCGCAGCCGGCCCAGACGCAGGCGCCGGGGCCGGCCGTGCAAGGCGTGGTCACGGGCGCGCCGGCCGCGGCCCCGGCCGAGCCCGCGCAGGCGGCCGGCGGCATCCGCGGCCAGAACATCTTCGAGGTCAAGCCCGAGGCGAGCGCCGATCCGAACTACCTCCAGCAGACCAACGGCGAACGCAACAAGGTGCAGCCGGGCAACAACGCGCCGATGTGGCGCCAGGTCAGCGGCGGGGCGACCGGCTACAGCAGCCTGCCGCTGAGCGAGGCGCCCGAAGCGGGCAACCTGATCCAGCGCTTCGTGCAGTACCCCGGCTCGCGCTTCACCAACGCCGGCGAAGCCTGGCGCCAGGTGCGCAACGACTGGATCATTCCCTACGGCGCCGCACTGCTGTTCGTGACGCTGCTGGCCCTGGCGATCTACTACTTCGCACGCGGGCCCATCGGGCTGCACGGCGCGGAGACCGGGCGCAGGATCGAGCGCTTCACGCCCTTTGAGCGCGCGACGCACTGGTCGAATGCCGGCGCCTTCACCACGCTGGCCGTCTCCGGCATCGTGATGGCCTTCGGCAAGTTCTTCCTGCTGCCGGTGCTCGGCGGCGCGCTCTTCGGCTGGCTGACCTACGTACTCAAGACCGTGCACAACTTCGTCGGGCCGCTGTTCGTGCTGACCACGATCTTCATGGTCTTCACCTTCATCCGCAGCAACTGGCCGCGCAAGGAGGACTGGACCTGGCTCATGCATGCCGGCGGTCTCTTCGGCGGCAAGGAGCCGCCTTCGCACCGCTTCAACGCCGGCGAGAAGGTGGTGTTCTGGGGCGGGGTGCTGTTTCTCGGCAGCATCGTGATCGGCTCCGGCCTCTTCATGGACAAGCTGCTGCCGGGCTTCGTCTATACGCGTGGCGAAATGCAGGTCGCGCACATGATCCACGCGGTCGCGACGCTGTGCATGATCGCCTTGATCATGGGTCACATCTACATCGGCACGCTCGGCATGAAGGGCGCCTATGGCGCCATGCGGGACGGCGATGTGGACGAGACCTGGGCGCGCGAACACCACGAACTCTGGTACGACGACATCGCGGCTGGCAAGATCCCGGCGCGGCGCACCCCCGATGCGGCCGCGCCCGTGCGCCCGCTGCCGGCCCAAGGAACATCCTCATGACGAAGCTGCCCAAGCTCTGCGCACTGTCGCTCGCGTTCGCATTCGCGGCCCCATGGGCCTTCGCGAAGCTGCCCGCCCCCACGCTCAGCCCCGAGGCCAAGGCCAAGGCGGCCGAGACGGCGGCCAGGACCGCCTGGGCCGGCAAGGTCGACAGCTACAAGCTGTGCCTGTCGCAGGACCAGGTGGCGGCCAGGTACCGTGCGAGCGCCGCCGCGGCGGGGAAGACGGTGCCGGCGCCGGTCGCCACACCGCCTTGCGCCGACCCCGGCCCGTTCGCCTACACCGCGCCCGAGGAAGCCAAACCGATCGAGGCCTCGGGCGCCCATTCGCCGGCGACCGACGCCGCCTCGCCGCCGAGCAGCAACCAGACCTCGGCCGAGACCAACCCCGCGCCGAAGAAGTGACGTCACCTGCCGGCGCCGAAGATCCGAGGCCGCTGCCGCGCCTGACGCGGGCCAAGGCTCCCCTCACGCGCGAGATCGAGATCGTCGACGAGCACGGCGAGCGCGGTGTCGTCTCCATCCCCGCCGAGCGCGACCTCACGGTCTATGTGGATCGGCGCGAACTCGTCACGCTGATGACGCTCGGCGCCGAGCCGGAGCTGCTGGTGCTGGGCTACCTGCTCAACCAGCGCCTGATCGAATCCGCCTTCGATGTCGAATCCGTCACCGTCGACTGGGAGGTCGGCGCCGCCGCGGTGCGCACGCACGCCGGCATCGATCGCATCGAGGAACGCACGGCCAGGAAGGTGGTGACGACCGGCTGCGGGCAGGGCAGCGTGTTCGGCGAACTGATGGCCGACATCGACAAGCTGCGGCTGCCCGACACCCGCTTCACCCAGGCGCAGCTCTACGCGCTGGTCAATGCCATCCGGCTCCAGGAGAGCACCTACAAGTCGGCCGGCTCGGTGCATGGCTGCGCGCTGTTCACGCTCGGCGAGGGGGACGACGTCCACATGCAGTGCTTCGTCGAGGACGTCGGCCGCCACAACGCGATCGACACCATCGCGGGCTGGATCGCCATGCAGCCCGCGCGGCGGCTCACGGGGCGGCGCGTGTTCTACACCACGGGCCGCCTGACGAGCGAGATGGTGATCAAGTCCGCCCAGATGGGCGTGGCGATCGTGGTCTCGCGCAGCGGCATCACGCAGATGGGGCACGAGGTCGCGCTGCGCGTGGGCCTTTGCGCGATCGGGCGCGCGACCCACCGGCGCTTCGTCTGCTATGCGGGCGTCGGGCGGCTGGTGCTGCAGCCCGAGCTGGCCGGGGCGCGCTCTGCAGCCCCTGCCTGAGCCCGGGCCAAGTCCCTCGGATTGGACGGGCGGGGCGGCTGGGCTATCGTCTCGTCCATGAACGCATCCATTCGCCTCGGCTGGCGCACCCTCTGGCGCGACCTGCGCGCTGGCGAGCTCCGTCTCCTGATCGTCGCCGTGGTGCTCGCGGTGGCGGCGCTCACCGCCGTCGGCTTCTTCGCCGATCGCCTCAAGGGCGGGCTGCAGCGCGACGCGCGGCAACTGCTGGGCGGCGACGCCGTGCTCGCCACCGACAACCCGACGCCGCCCGCCTTTGTCGAGCGCGCCCGCTCGCTGGGCCTGCAGGGCACGAGCACCTATGGTTTCCCGACCATGGCGCGCGCCGGCGAGGCACAGGGCGGCGCCAGCAAGCTGGTTGCCCTGAAGGCCGTGGCGGCCGGCTATCCGCTGCGGGGCCACCTGCAGGTGAGCACCGATCCCGCCGCGCCGGGCCAGGTGACGCGCGACGTTCCGGCGCCGGGCGAGGCCTGGGTCGATGCATCGCTGCTCGAATCGCTGGGATTGAAGGTGGGCGACCCCGTGCTGCTGGGCGACGCCAGTCTGCGCATCGCGCGCGTGATCGCGCTCGAACCCGATCGCGGCGCCGGCTTCCTGAGCTTCGCGCCGCGCGTCATGCTCAACCAGGCCGACGTGGCGCGCACGGCGCTCGTGCAGCCGGCCAGCCGAGTCAGCTACCGTTTCGCGGTGGCGGGCGAGGCGGGCGCCGTCCAGCGCTTCAGCGACTGGGCCGACGAGACGATCAAGAAGAGCGAACTGCGCGGCGCCCGCCTCGAGTCCTTCGAGAGCGGGCGGCCCGAGATGCGCCAGACCCTGGACCGCGCGGAGAAATTCCTGAACCTCGTGGCCCTGCTTGCCGCGCTGCTGTCCGCCGTCGCCGTGGCATTGGCGGCGCGCGGCTTCGCCGCCAACCACCTCGACGATTGCGCCATGCTGCGCGTGCTGGGCCAGAGCCAGCGCGCGATCGCGCAGGCCTACGCCTTCGAGTTCGCCGCGATCGGCCTGGTCGCCAGCGCGCTCGGCGTGGCCATCGGCTTCGCGGTGCACTACGTGTTTGTGCTGCTGCTGGCGGGCCTGGTCGAGGCGGCCCTGCCCGCGCCCACCTTCGCGCCGGTGGCCTTCGGCATGGGCATGGGGCTCACGCTGCTGTTCGCCTTCGGGCTGCCGCCGGTCCTGCAGCTGGCGCAGGTTCCGCCGCTGCGCGTGATCCGCCGTGACATGGGCGGCCTGAAGCCGGCCTCGGTCGCGGTGCTCACGCTGGGGGTCGCCGGCTTCGCCGCGCTGCTGCTCGCGGCCAGCAGCGACCTGGAGCTGGGCCTCATCGCGGTGGGCGGTTTCGCCGCCGCCGTCGCGGTGTTCGCGCTGCTGAGCTGGCTGGCCGTGCTGCTGCTTCGCCGCAGCGTCAACGAATCGACCGCCCCGCGCTGGCTGGTGCTGGCCACGCGCCAGATCTCGGCGCGGCCGGCCTATGCCGTGGTGCAGGTCAGCGCGCTGGCGGTGGGCCTGCTCGCGCTGGTGCTGCTGGTGCTGCTGCGCACCGATCTCGTCGCCAGCTGGCGACGCGCCACGCCGCCCGATGCGCCCAACCGTTTCGTGATCAACGTGATGCCGGACCAGGGCGATGCCTTCCGCAAGGCGCTGCGCGAGGGCGGCGTCTCGAAGTTCGACTGGTATCCGATGATTCGCGGCCGGCTGGTGGCGATCAACGACAAGCCCGTGTCGCCCGACGACTATGCGGACGACCGCGCCAAGCGCCTGGTCGACCGCGAATTCAATCTCAGCAATGCGGCCGAGCGGCCGCCGCACAACGAGATCGTCGCCGGCGCCTGGAAGCCCGAGGAGAAGGGCGCCGTGAGCGTGGAGGCGGGCCTGATGGAGACGCTGGGCCTCAAGCTCGGCGACAAGCTGCGCTTTGACATCGGCGGCATCCAGAGCGATGCGCGCATCACCTCCACGCGCAAGGTCGACTGGGGTTCGCTGCACGCCAACTTCTTCGTCATGTACACCGTGAGCGCGCTGGGCGGCGACGTGCCCTTCACCTACATGAGCGCCTTTCGCGCGCCGGAGCGCAAGGGCTTCGACAACGCTCTGGTGCGCGCCTTCCCCAATGTGACCAACGTCGACATGAGCGCCACCATCGGGCAGTTGCAGCGCGTGCTCGACCAGGTGATCGGCGCGGTGGAATTCCTGTTCGGCTTCGCGCTCGCGGCCGGGCTCGTCGTGCTGTTCGCGGCCGTCACGGCCACGCGCGAGGAGCGCGCGCGCGAGTTCGCGGTGATGCGCGCCGTCGGCGCGCGCGCCAGCCTGCTGCGCCAGGTCCAGCGCGCCGAACTCGTGGGCGTGGGCCTGCTGGCCGGCTTCCTCGCCAGCATCGTCGCCTCGGCCATCGGCTGGGCGCTGGCGCGCTACGTCTTCGACTTCACCTGGACGGCCTCGCCGCTGGTGCCCATCGCGGGCGCGCTGGCGGGCGCGGTGCTGGCGCTGGCCGCGGGTTGGTGGGGCCTGCGCGACATCCTGCGGCGCCCGGTGATCGATACGCTGCGGCGCGCGGCGGAGTAGGCCGGGCGGGGCTACGATCATGCCCGTCGACTGCACGAGGTGATGGCATGACGATGGACACACGCCCCGCGGTGCTGGACCTGATCGGCAACACGCCGCTGGTACCGGTCACGAGGCTGGATACCGGCCCCTGCACGCTGTTCCTCAAGCTCGAATCGCAGAACCCCGGCGGCTCCATCAAGGATCGCGTCGGCCTCTCGATGATCGAGGCGGCCGAGCGCGACGGCCGGCTGCGCCCTGGCGGGACGGTCGTCGAGGCGACCGCCGGCAACACCGGTCTGGGGTTGGCGCTGGTGGCGGGCGCCAAGGGCTACCGCGTGGTGCTCGTGGTGCCCGACAAGATGTCGACCGAGAAGGTGCTGCATCTCAAGGCGCTCGGCGCCGAGGTGCACACCACGCGTTCCGACGTGGGCAAGGGCCATCCCGACTACTACCAGGACTACGCCGCGCGGCTCGCCAAGCAAATCCCCGGCGCCTTCTTCGCCGACCAGTTCAACAATCCGGACAACCCCCTCGCGCACGCGTCGAGCACAGGTCCCGAGATCTGGCAGCAGTGCGGTCACGACGTGGATGCCATCGTGGCCGGGGTCGGCTCAGGCGGCACCATCACCGGCCTCACGCGCTACTTCCGCACCGTGCAGCCCGAGCTCTTCTTCGTGCTGGCCGACCCTGCCGGCTCGGTGGTCGCGCAGTACACGCGCAGCGGGATGGTCGGCGAGGCCGGGGCCTGGGCGGTCGAGGGGATCGGCGAGGACTTCATCCCGGCCATCGCCGACCTGTCCGGCGTGAAGAAAGCGTATTCGATCAGCGACAAGGAAAGCTTCGGCACCGCGCGCGAGCTGCTGCGCGCCGAAGGCATCCTGGGAGGCTCCTCCACCGGGACGCTGCTCGCCGCGGCGCTGCGCTTCTGCCGCGAACAGACGCGGCCGCTTCGGGTCGTCACCTTCGTCTGCGACACCGGAACGCGCTACCTCTCCAAGGTCTACAACGACCAGTGGATGCTCGACCAGGGGCTGCTCGCGCGGGCGCATTTCGGTGACCTGCGCGACGTGGTCTCCCGCCGCTTCGAGGAAGGCAGCGTGATCAGCGTCGGCCCCGAGGACACGCTGCTCACGGCCTTCCAGCGCATGCGCTTGGCCGATGTATCGCAACTGCCGGTGCTCGAAGGGGCGAAGCTGGTCGGCGTGATCGACGAGTTCGATCTGCTCCTGGGCGTGCACGCCGATGCCGGCCATTTCCGCTCGGCGGTGCGCGGCGCCATGACCGATCTGCCCGAGACGCTGCCGCCAGGCGCCAGCCTGGCCGAACTCGAAGCCGTGCTCGATCGCGGGCTGGTGGCGATGATCGCGGACGAGGCCGGCTTCCACGGCCTCATCACGCGCGTCGACCTCTTGAATCATCTTCGGAGAAGCTTGAAATGAGCCAGGACACACCCGACACCCGCAAGCCCGCGTTCGCGACCCGCGTGATCCATGCCGGCCAGTCGCCCGACCCTTCGACGGGCGCGATCATGCCGCCGATCTACGCGACGTCGACCTATGTGCAGCAGAGCCCCGGCGTGCACAAGGGGCTGGACTACGGCCGCTCGCACAATCCCACGCGCTGGGCCTTGGAGCGCTGCGTGGCCGATCTCGAGTGCGGTTCGGCGGCCTTCGCTTTCGCTTCCGGCCTGGCGGCCATCTCGACCACGCTCGAGTTGCTGGACGCCGGCTCGCACATCGTCTCGGGCGACGACGTCTATGGCGGCACCTTCCGCCTGTTCGAGCGCGTGCGCGCGCGCAGCGCGGGCCACCGCTTCAGCTTCGTCGACCTCACCGATCCGGCCGGTCTGCTCGCCGCCCTGCAGCCCGACACGCGCATGGTCTGGGTCGAAACTCCCACCAATCCGCTGCTGCGCCTGGCCGACCTGCGCGCCATCGCCGACATCTGCCGCGAGCGCAGGATCATCAGCGTGGCCGACAACACCTTCGCGAGCCCCTGGGTCCAGCGTCCGCTGGAGCTGGGCTTCGACGTGGTCGTGCACTCGACCACCAAATACCTCAACGGCCATTCGGACGTGATCGGCGGCATCGCGATCGTCGGCCGGGAGGCGCGGCACGAGCCGCTGCGCGAGCGCCTGGGCTTCCTGCAGAACGCGGTGGGCGCGATCGCCGGCCCCTTTGACAGCTTTCTCACGCTGCGCGGCGTGAAGACGCTGGCGCTGCGCATGGAGCGGCATTGCGGCAACGCGCAGGTGCTTGCGCAATGGCTCGAACAGCAGCCGCAGGTGGCGCGCGTGCACTATCCGGGCCTTCCTTCGCACCCGCAGCATGAACTGGCGAGGCGCCAGATGGAAGGCTTCGGCGGCATGATCTCGATCGAGCTGCGCACCGATCTGGCCGGGACCCGGCGCTTTCTGGAAGCGGTGCGCATCTTCTCGCTGGCCGAGAGCCTGGGCGGCGTCGAGAGCCTGATCGAGCATCCGGCCATCATGACCCACGCCACCATTCCGGCCGAGACGCGCGCGCGCCTGGGCATCGGCGATGCGCTGGTGCGCCTGTCGGTCGGCGTCGAAGACCTGGAGGACCTGCGCGCCGATCTGCAGCAGGCGCTGCGCAAGATCGGGTCCGGCGCTCAGTCGTCCTGACGCAGGTCGCCCGCCAGGCTGGCCAGCGTCTCCGGCGCGATGCTCACGAGCGCCGGGTAGTTGCCATGGTCGCAACCGAGCTTGACGTTCGCGCCCGCGCGCACGGCCGCGCGCGCGGACGGGTCGAATTCGAAGCGGACAAAATGGACGGCCGATGTCTTCTCGTCGTTCTCGCGGTCGAGGTCCTCGTCGGCGATCGCGTAGATGCGCTCGTGCCCCTCCACCTCGACGAACATGCGGTCTTCCACGCCGATGAGCCTGGCCAGCTCGCGCTTTCGTTCATGCACGTCGGGATACTCGATCAGCATGGTGGCCTTCCAGTTGCTGCCGTCCGGCACCAGTGCCGCATAGGTGTCGATCTCGCTCTGGATTCCCGCTTCATCGAAGATCTTCTCGATGTGCAGCATCTCCTGGATCTGGCGCCGCATCGTGCGCTCGTCCTCGAACTGAACGCTGACGTGCTCGCCCAGGCGCACCGTGCGCAGCTTGCGGTGTGCGATGAAATCGGACGTGCTGGACTTGCGGATCTTGGCGTACGCCTCCAGCGTCATCAGGCTTTCGCGTGTGATGGCCATGTTCACTCCAGGCCGTAGGCCATGCGGACGAGGCTGAGCGGATGCCGCAGCCGTGCGGCGGGCAGCGCGTCCTGTGCCATGCCCTGCGCGATGTGGTGGCCGGCCAGCGCGCAGTCGGAGCTGATGTAGTCGGGCGTGTCTTTCGCCATCGCCTTGAACACCGGCTTGCCGATCTTCATGGCGATCGGGTGGGTGGCGGTCTTCACGCCGTAAGTGCCGGCGTGGCCCGAGCAGCGCTCTACAGTGTTGAGCTGCACCGCGACGGTCTGGCCGATCAGCTTGAACATCTCCTCGGTCTTCCTGCCGATCTTCTGCACGCGGCCATGGCAGGGGACGTGATAGCTCACCTTGCCCAGCGCCGCCTTGAAGTCGGTCTTCAGCAGTCCGTCCTTGTGGCGTGCCATCAGGTATTCGAAAGGATCGAACATTGCCTGCTGCACCAGCTTGACGTCGGCGTCGTCGGGGAAGAGAAGCGGCAGTTCCTGCTTGAACATCAGCGTGCACGACGGTATCGCCGACAGGATCGCAAAGCCCTGCTTCGCGTACTTCGCCAGCACCGGAATGTTGGCCTCCTTGTGCCTGGCGACGCCTTCGAGATCGCCGAGTTCGAGCTTGGGCATGCCGCAGCAGCTCTCCTTCTCGACGACGATGTAGGGGATGGCGTTGTGCGCGAGCAGCTTGATCAGGTCGAACCCGATGCCGGGTTCGTTGTAATTCACATAACAGGTCGAGAAGATGGCGACCTTGCCGGGCGTGCGCTCACCGTCCAGGACCGGCATGGCGGCTGAATCCTTGGGGGCGCTCCAGCGAAAGCGCCTTGTCGCCAGGTCGGGCAGCCAGGCGTCGGGGTGGACGTGCAAGGCGCTGTCGAGGAACTTGCGCACCGGTCGCGTCCTGTTCAGCGCGTTGACGGCCTGCACCACCACGGGAATCCCGGCGAACTGGCCATGGACATCGGTCGAGGCGAGCAGCTTCTCGCCGGCGCCGACGCCGCCGTTCTTGAACTTGATCGCCTTCGCTCGCAGCATGACGTGCGGGAAATCCACGTTCCACGGATGCGGCGGCACGTAGGGGCACTTGGTCATGTAGCAGAGGTCGCACAGGTAGCACTGGTCGACGACGCTCGCGAAATCCTTCGTTGCCACTTCGTGGACCTCACCCTGCGCGGTGGCGTCGATCAGGTCGAACAAGGTCGGGAAGGCGTCGCACAGGCTCACGCAACGGCGGCAGCCATGGCAGATGTCGAAGACCCGCGTCATCTCCTTTTCGCAGGACGCCTGATCGTGGAAGTCCGGATTCTTCCAATCCACCGGGTGGCGTGTGGGAGCCTCGAGATTGCCTTCTCGAATCGTCATGGGTGGGCCTTGCGACGAAGATCGGTGCTGTCAAAGAACAAGGGGCACGAGGCCCCTTGTCCGCCGAACGCCAGGGCCGCTCAGTCGGCCAGCGCTTCGAGCGCCTTGGTGTAGCGATTGGCGTGCGAGCGCTCGGCCTTGGCGAGCGTCTCGAACCAGTTCGCGATCTCGTCGAAGCCTTCCTCGCGCGCCTGCTTGGCCATGCCCGGGTACATGTCGGTGTACTCGTGCGTCTCGCCGGCCACGGCGGACTGGAGGTTCAGGCGGCTCGATCCGATCGGCAGGCCGGTGGCCGGATCGCCCACCGCTTCGAGGAACTCGAGATGGCCGTGCGCATGCCCGGTCTCTCCTTCGGCGGTGGAGCGGAACAGCGCCGCCACGTCGTTCTGGCCTTCGATGTCGGCCTTGACCGCGAAATACAGGTAGCGTCGATTGGCCTGGGATTCGCCCGCAAAGGCGTCCTTCAGGTTCTGCTCGGTTCTCGATCCTTTCAAGCTCATGGCTATCTCCTTGGATTGGCTAGGCAAGCAAGCGGAACCGTCGGCTGATGCGGCGGAACTCCCTCAATCTACGCCACATGTCCCGGATGTCCAAATGCAGAGCGTCAATCAGGGCCATTGAAGAAGGCAATGACGGCGTATGCATACTGCGGGCATGCAGATTCAAGAAAAGCCGCCCGCCGGCACGCCGTTCGAATGGATTGGCGGTGAAGCCAAGGTGCACGCGCTGGTCGAGCGCTTCTACGACCTGATGGACCTCGAGCCCGCCTACGCGCAGCTGCGGGCCGTGCACGGCACGACGCTCGACAACGCGCGCCAGCGCCTGTTCTGGTTTCTCTGCGGCTGGCTCGGCGGCCCGCAGTATTACACCGATCGCTTCGGGCATCCGATGCTGCGCGCGCGCCATCTGCCGCAAAGCATCGGCGGGCACTCGATCGGCATCCGGGAGCGCGACGAGTGGCTGGCCTGCATGGACCAGGCGATGGGAGAGACCGGGGTGCCGGAGGACTTGCGCGCGCGCCTGCGCGACTCCTTCTTCCAGACCGCCGACTGGATGCGCAACAAGGGCGGCTGAGGCGTCAGCGCCGCGACGGCGTCAGCAGCACGAGCAGGGCGCCCGCGCCACCCTCGGCCGGCTTGGCCTGCACGAAGGCCAGTGTCTCGTTCTTCTGGATCAGCCAGCGCTGAACCTTCGCCTTGAGCACGGGCTGCCGGCCGGGCGAGCCCAGGCCCTTGCCGTGCACCACGCGCACGCAGCGCACGCCTTGCTTGAACGCATCGCGGATGAAGCCGCCGAGCGCCTCGCGCGCCTCGTCGCTGCGCATGCCGTGCAGGTCGATTTCGCGCTGGATCGACCACTCGCCGGCGCGCAGCTTGCGCGTGACATCGGTGTTGATGCCGGGGCGACGGAAGCTCATGGCGTCGTCGGCGTCGAGCAGGGTTGTCACGTCGAACTCGTCGGACAGCGATTCGCGCAGCACGCGCTGCTCGTCCAACTGGTGCTGCACGGGAATCGGTGCCGGCGGCTCGGGCGCGAGCGCGACGGCGGCCTTCCGGCGCAGCGGCTTCGTGGCGCCGATGGCGCGCGTGAAGAGGTCCTGCTCGGCCAGTCGTTTCTTCTCGACCGCCGCGCGCGCCTCGGCCGCCGCGGATTCACGCTCACGGCCTTCGGCCAGGGTGCGCTGAACGTTCTTCAGGTCGGCGAGGCTTTTCAGGGCTGGCGATTTGGTGGGCATTCGTATCCTGCGGGGCATGGAGGACAGGATAGCCCGGATCGCGCTGCCTGCCGCGCCGGCTCAGATCAGGGCGTGCTCGGCCATCGAGAGCGCCTCGCCCTTGCCGACGATCATGTGGTCCAGCACCCGCACGTCGATCAGCGCGAGCGCGGCCTTGAGCGTGCGCGTGAGGGTCTCGTCGGCGCGCGAAGGTTCCATGCAGCCGCTCGGATGGTTGTGTGCCAGCACGACAGCCGCCGCATTGTGGTGGAGCGCGCGCGTGACCACTTCGCGCGGGTAGACGGCGGTGTGCGTGAGCGTGCCGCGAAACAGCTCCTCCATCGCGATCAATCGGTGTTGCGCGTCGAGGAAGGCGGCCGCGAACACCTCGTAGGGCCGCGCCGCCAGCAGCAGCTGGACGTAGTTCCTGGCGGTCATCGGCGAATCGAAGCTTTCCCGTTCCTTGAGGCGCTGGCCCAGTGACCGGCGGGCGAGTTCGAGCACGGCGATGAGCTTCGCCCGCTTGGCGGTGCCGCCAAGACCCTTGAATTTCCTGAGATCGTCGGGCTCGGCGTTGAACAGTCCATCGAGCCCGCCGAAGTGGTCGAGCAACTCGTGGGCGAACTGAAGCACGTTCTTGCCGGGCATGCCCGTGTTCAGGAGCAGGGCCAGCAGCTCGGCATCGAGAAGCGCTCCGGCGCCGAGCGCCATGAGCCGTTCTCGCGGCCGCTGGGCCACGGGAATATCGTTGAAAGGCATGTCGTATGCGGGCCTAAGGCCTCACTCCCTAAAATACAGGCCCCCAGTCTATCGGGCCTCATACCTTGTCCTCGACCACTTCCGCCGCCGTCGTCTTGCCCGGCTCGTTCCTCACGCTGCACTACCGGCTGGCCGGCCCAGCGGGCGACATCATCAATACCTTCGGCGACAAGCCCGCCACGCTGTCGCTTGGAACGGGCGAGCTGTCGCCCGCGGTCGAGCAGCGCCTGCTCGGCCTCGAAGAGGGCACCCACGCCACCTTCGAGCTGCCCGCGGGCGAGGCCTTCGGCGAGCGCAATGCCGAAATGCAGCAATGGGTCGCGCGCACGCTGCTCGCGAAGATGGGCGACCCCGACGAGCAGTACGCCACGGGCGATGTGGTGCAGTTCCCCACGCCCGACGGCACGGGGAGCTATGCGGGTGCCGTGATCGAATCCAACGAGACGGCGGTGTGCTTCGACTTCAACCACCCGCTCGCCGGCCAGCCGGTCAGCTTCGAAGTGCAGTTGATCGGCGTGCTGTGAGCAAGGTCGAGGAGGTCATCCTTGCGGAACCGCGCGGCTTCTGCGCCGGCGTCGACCGCGCCATCGAGATCGTCGAGCGTGCCATCGCCAAGTTCGGCGCCCCGATCTACGTGCGCCACGAGATCGTGCACAACACCTATGTGGTGAACGAACTCAAGGCCAAGGGCGCCATCTTCATCGAGGAGCTCGCCGAAGTGCCGCCCGGCGCCACGCTGGTGTTCAGCGCGCACGGCGTCAGCAAGGCCGTGCAGGCCGAGGCGCGCGAGCGCGGCTTCCACGTCTTCGACGCCACCTGCCCGCTCGTGACCAAGGTGCACGTCGAGGTCGCGAAGCTCGCGAAAGAGGGCTACGAGTTCATCATGATCGGCCACAAGGGGCATCCCGAGGTCGAGGGCACCATGGGGCAGCTCTCCAGTGGAATCCACCTCGTCGAGGGCGTGGAAGACGTGGCGCACGTGTCGCCGGCCCAGACCGCGAAGCTCGCCGTCGTCACGCAGACCACGCTGTCGGTCGATGACGCGGCGGAGATCTCGGCCGCGGTGCGGGCCCGCTTCCCGAGCGTGCGCGAGCCCAAGCAGCAGGACATCTGCTATGCCACCCAGAACCGGCAGGACGCGGTGAAGATGCTGAGCCCGCAGGTCGACCTCGTCATCGTCGTCGGCAGCCCGACCAGTTCCAACAGCAACCGCCTGCGCGAACTGGCGCAGCGCCTGGGCACGGAGAGCTACATGGTCGACTCGGCCGAAGAACTGCGACCTGAGTGGTTCGAGGGCAAGACCCGCGTGGGTCTTACGGCCGGCGCCTCCGCGCCCGAGGTGCTGGTGCGCGAGGTGATCGATCGCATCAAGGCGCTCGGCGCCGTGTCGGTCCGCAAGATGGATGGCATCGAGGAAACGCTCAAGTTCCCGCTGCCCAAGGGCCTGAAGCTCGAGCACATGCCGCCACCGGGGCATATCTCGTGACCGGCGCCGTGATCGACTGGCGCCTCGAGATCGAGGCCGCTGCCCGCCGGCTGCGCGAGCGCACGCCGCATTTCCTGCGCGAGACGCCGCTGTGGAAGCTGCCGGCCGAGGCACTCGGCGTGGCCGGGGCGGGCGTCGAGGTCTGGCTGAAGCTGGAGCAGTTGCAGGTCAGCGGCAGCTTCAAGGCGCGCGGCATGATGAATCGGCTGCTGGCCAACGACATTCCCGAGAGCGGCGTCGTCGTGGCCTCGGGCGGCAACGCCGGCATCGCCACCGCCGCCGCCGCGCGTGCGCTCGGCGTGCGCTGCGAAGTGTTCCTGCCGACCCTGTCTCCCGAAGCGAAGCGGGCCCGGTTGCGGGCGCTCGGCGCCGAGGTGGTCGTGGGCGGCGAGGTCTACAGCGATGCGCTGGCGGCCTGCCTGGATCGACAGGCCAGGACCGGCGCGCTGCTCACCCATGCCTATGACCAACCCGAAGTGGTGGCCGGCGCCGGCACGCTCGGCCGCGAGATCGAACAACAGGGCGGGCTGCCGGATGCCGTTCTGGTGAGCGTCGGCGGCGGCGGATTGATCGGCGGCCTCGCGGCCTGGTTCGAGCGGCGCAGCCGCGTGGTGGCGCTCGAACCCGAGCGCGCGCCGACGCTGTTCAGGGCACGTGAAGCGGGCCGGCCGGTGGACGTCGAGGTGGGTGGCGTGGCGGCCGATTCGCTCGGCGCGCGGCGCATCGGCGCGATCGCCTGGGACATCACGCAGCGCCAGGTGCGCGATGCCGTGCTGCTGACCGACGAGGCCATCCGCTCGGCGCAGCTGTGGCTGTGGCGCGAACTGAAGCTGGCCGTGGAGCCGGCCGCGGCCTTGCCGCTGGCCGCACTCCAGAGCGGTGCCTACGTGCCGCGCGAGGGGGAGAAGGTCTGCCTCATCGTCTGCGGCGCGAACGTGGATCCGGCCAGCCTCGGCTGAGCCTTCAGCCCTTCGCGGGCGCCTGTTCGGTGTTGACCATCCAGGCGACGCCGAACTTGTCTTCCAGCATGCCGAAGCCGGGCGACCAGAATTGCGGGCCATAGGGCATCGTGATCTTGCCGCCCGCGCTCAGCGCCTTGAAGAGCGCTTCGCCTTCCTTCACGTCCTTGCTCTGGACCGAGAGCGAGAAGCCCTTGTAGCCCTCGAAGGGGTAGCCGGGCGGCGCGTCGGAGGCCATCAGCTGGTGGCCGCGCGCCTCGAGCGTGGCGTGCATGATCTTGTTCTTCGACTCGGCCGGCGTGTCCTTGCCCATCGGGCTCTCGCCGAAGGTCATGCTGAAGAGGATCTTGCCGTCCAGACACTTGGCGTAGAAGGCCAGCGCTTCGGCGGCATTTCCGTTGAACGTCAGATAGGCTTGCATGGAAATCTCCTTGGTTGGGTGTGACAGGGGAAGCGATGCTACGCCGCCTAAAATCGTCCAATGCTCGATATCACTCTGTTACGCAAGGACATCGCTTCTGTCGTTGCCCGCCTCGAAACTCGCAAGAAGAACCAGGCCTTCCTGGACGTGGCGACCTTCACCGCGCTCGAAGCCGAACGCAAGACGCTGCAGACCCGCACCGAGGAACTGCAGGCGCGCCGCAACACCCTCAACAAGCAGATCGGGCCGCTGAAAGCCAGGGGCGAAGCGGTCGACGCGCTGATGGCCGAAGTCAACGCCCTCAAGGCCGAACAGGAATCCTCGGCCACGCGGCTCGAAGCCATCCAGCCCGAACTGCATGCCTTGCTTCTCGCGGTGCCCAACCTGCCGCACGCGAGCGTGCCGGTCGGCGAGGACGAGCACGCGAACGTCGAAGTGCGACGCTGGAGCCCCAAGGGCGGCGCCGGCGGCGACGCGCCCGCCCTCGGCTTCACGGCCAAGGACCACGTGGACCTGGGCGCGCCGCTCGGCCTGGACTTCGAAATGGGCGCCAAGCTCTCCGGTTCACGATTCAGCGTGATGAAGGGCCCGATCGCGCGGCTGCACCGGGCGCTGTCGCAGTTCATGCTCGACATCCAGACACAACAGCACGGCTACACCGAGTGCTATGTGCCTTACATCGTCAACGCCGAGACGCTGCGCGGCACCGGCCAGCTGCCCAAGTTCGAAGGCGACCTGTTTGCCGCGAAGAAGGGCGGGCAGGACGGCGAGCCGGCGCCCGACCACGCGGCGCTCTATCTCATTCCGACCAGCGAAGTGCCGCTCACGAATTTCATGCGCGACGAGGTGGTGCCGCAGGCGCAGCTGCCCATCAGGCTCACCGCGCACACGCCCTGCTTCCGCTCCGAGGCGGGCAGCGCCGGGCGCGATACGCGCGGCATGATCCGGCAGCACCAGTTCGACAAGGTCGAGATGGTGCAGATCACGCATCCTGAGGCCAGCTACGACGCACTGGAGGCCATGACCGGCCATGCCGAAGCCGTGTTGCAGGCGCTCGACCTGCCTTATCGGGTGGTCCTGTTGTGTACGGGCGACATGGGCTTCGGTTCCGCCAAGACATACGACCTGGAGGTCTGGCTGCCGGCGCAGAACACCTATCGCGAGATCAGTTCCGTGTCGAACTGCGAGGCCTTCCAGGCGCGCCGGCTGCAGGCCCGCTTCAAGAACGCGCAGGGCAAGAACGAGCTCGTGCACACGCTCAACGGTTCGGGCCTGGCGGTCGGCCGCACGCTGGTCGCCGTGCTGGAGAACCACCAGAACGAAGACGGCTCGATCAGCGTGCCGGCGGCCTTGCGACCCTATCTGGGCGGCATCGAGGTGCTGCGCGCCTGAGAACGCCAAGAAGCCTCTGCTAGAATCGCGGGCTCGACAGACACCGGAGAGGTGGCAGAGTGGTCGAATGTACCTGACTCGAAATCAGGCGTACGTGCGAACGTACCGAGGGTTCGAATCCCTCCCTCTCCTCCAGTAGAAGACCTTCCAAACGGCTGGCAGCCTTGGCAGGCGCAAAAAGCCCCGCACCACGCGGGGCTTTTTGCGTTTGGCGTCTACGCAGTCGCCAAGCGCGCCCCGCACCCGGGCGCAGCCACCCAACTGAAGAAAAAAGTTGTCATAAATGGTGCTTTCGAATGCCCGCAGGTAAGATGATGAAACATTCTTAACAAATCTCAAGGTGTGCATCTTGATGGAGGAGCCCCCACTCGTCATTGATCTTGACGGCACACTGATTCGCTCAGATCTTCTGGTCGAGACGGGGTTGCTCTTCCTGCGCGACCAGCCTCAGAGATTCCTCGCTCCGCTCCAGTGGTTGGCGCGCGGAAAGTCGGTGCTCAAGCATGAACTGGCGCATGCCACGGAGCTCGATGTTTCGGTCCTGCCTTACAACAAGGCCGTCATCGAGTTCATCGAGGTCGAGCGAGGGCGCGGCCGCCGCGTGGTCCTCGCCACCGCCAGCCACCGGCGACTTGCCGATCGCGTCGCCCAGCACCTGGCGCTCTTCGATGAGGTGATCGCCAGCGACGAGGGCCTCAATCTGTCGGCCCATGCCAAGCGCGATGCCCTGGTGCAGACCTACGGGGACCGCGGCTTCGACTACGCCGGAAACTCCCAGGACGACTTGCCCGTCTGGGCCGCCGCCCGTCACGCCTATGTCGTCAACGCTTCGCAGTCGATCGAGCGGAGTGCGCGCAAGATCGGTAACGTTGCCGGAGTCCTTGCTTCGCGAAGTCCTGTCCTGCGCGATTGGGCCAAGGCCCTGCGGCTGCACCAGTGGCTCAAGAACCTGCTGATCTTCGTCCCGCTGCTCGCGGCGCACCGCTATACAGACCTGCCTCTGGTTCTTGACGCGCTGATCGCATTTCTGTGTTTTGGCCTGTGCGCCTCCGGTGTCTACATCCTGAACGATCTGCTGGACCTGCGCGACGATCGCCATCATGTGCGCAAACGCGCGCGTCCCTTCGCCTCGGGCCGGCTCTCCATTCAAGCGGGGCTCTTCGCCTTCCCGGCGTTGCTCGCAAGCGCTTTCGGGCTTGCCCTGTGGCAACTGCCGCTCGCCTTCACTGCCGGGCTGGCCACCTACTACGCGCTGACCCTGGCGTACTCGCTGGTGCTCAAGCGCCGAATGGTGATCGACGTCATCACCCTAGCGGCCCTCTACACCTTGCGCATCATCGTCGGCGCCATCGCGCTGGGCATTCCACTGAGTTTCTGGTTGCTGGCGTTCTCGATGTTCCTCTTCCTGAGCCTCGCCTTCGTGAAGCGTTACGCCGAACTCTTCCACGTGCGGGCCAGGGGAAGCGATGAGAAGGCGCGCGGCCGTGGCTACTTCGCGGACGATCTGCAGATGATCGCCTCGCTGGGGGCCGCCTCGGGCTACATGGCGGTCATGGTGCTGGCCCTCTACATCAACGACAGCCGCACGGCGCAGTTGTACCGCCACCAGGAATTCATCTGGCTCGCGTGCCCCTTGCTCCTGACCTGGATCAGCCGGATATGGATGCTGGCCCATCGAGGCATGATGGACGAAGACCCTGTGATCTTCGCGGTTCGCGATCGGGTGAGCCTCGCGATCGGCGCGCTGATCGCGCTCGTCTTCTGGGGGGCCACATGAGTTCGGCCGGGTTGCGCTCCTGGGGAAACCACCCGCCGTTCCCGCAGACGCCCGCGGAGTGTCACTGGCGTGGTGATCTCGCCAGCCAGCTGGCGCGGGTACGCGGGGCGCACGGCACGACACTCGCCTATGGCTCCGGCCTGAGCTACGGCGACAGTTGTCTGGCTGCCAGCGACCACGTGCTGCACACGCGGCCGCTCGACCGCTTCCTGAGCGCCGACTGGACGACCGGCGTGCTCGTGGCCGAATCGGGGGTCACGCTGGAGGACATCCTCGCCGTGGCGATCCCCCATGGCTGGTTCGTGCCGGTCACACCGGGCACCAAGTACATCACCTTGGGCGGAGCCATCGCCAACGACGTCCACGGGAAGAATCATCACCGCCGCGGGACCTTCGGCCGGCACGTGCGGCAGTTCGGCTTGCTTCGCTCGGACACCGGCCGCATGACCTGCTCGCCTGAAGAGCAGGCCGAACTCTTCAAGGCCACCATCGGCGGCTTGGGGCTGACGGGCGTCATCGAATGGGCCGAGATTCAGCTCGTGTCCATTCGCTCCAGCCAGATCGACGGCGTGACTCAGCGTTTCGGTGATCTGGATGAGTGCATTGCGCTGTCGGCCGAACTCGACGAGAAGCATGAGTTCTGCGTCTCGTGGATCGATTGCGTCGCCAAGGGCAAGACGACCGGCCGCGGCGTCTACACGGCGGGCGATTTTGCGAGCGACGGACCTCTCGCCGTGGGGGCGTCGCGCAAACTGACCGTTCCGCTCACGCCACCCATCTCGCTCATCAACGGGCTCTCGCTTCGCGCCTTCAATACGTTGTACTGGCGCAAGGCCCCCGGCGAACTGAAGAAGGCACGGATCGACTACGACCCGTTCTTCTATCCGCTCGATGCCGTCCTCAAGTGGAACCGCATCTACGGACCCAGGGGCTTCCAGCAATACCAGGCGCTCATCCCCGATCGCGAGGCCCGGGCCGGCATCCACGCGCTGCTCGCGGCGATCGCCGAATCCGGCACCGGCTCCTTCCTTGCGATTCTCAAGCGCTGCGGCGATGTGCCGTCGCCGGGCTTGCTCTCGTTTCCGAAGGCAGGCATGACCCTGGCGCTCGATTTCCCGCAGACCGAGCGGCTGGGCTCGACCTTGTTCCCCCGGCTCGATGCCATCGTCCGAGAGACCGGCGGCCGCCTCTACCCGGCCAAGGACGCTCACTGGAGCGGCGAGGATTTCCGGCGCAGCTACCCCGCGTGGAGCGAATTGGAAGCCCTGCGCGACCCGGCGTTGATGTCCCGTTTCTGGAAGCGCATGACCCAATGAAGAGGATTCTGATCATCGGGGCGAGCTCCGCGATCGCCAGTGCCTGCGCCCGTGAGTGGGCAACGCGGGGTGCCGCATTGTTCCTGGTGGGGCGCGATGCCGAAAAGCTCGACGCGATCGGGGGCGATCTCGCCGTCCGGGGGGCCGTCGCTGTTCACAAGCACCGAATGGACGCCAACGATGTGCCGGCGCATGCGGCCATGCTCGCGGCAGCCATCGCCGCGCTCGGTGCGTTCGATATCGCCCTGATCGCGCACGGGACGCTGCCCGATCAGGCCGCGTGCGAGGCCGACCCGGCCATGACGCTGCGAGAGTTCATGACCAACGGGACGTCGGTCATCGCCTTGCTGACCGCGTTGGCCAACCAGTTCGAGCGACAGGGCAGCGGCGCCATCGGCGTGATCACTTCGGTGGCCGGTGATCGCGGGCGTCCCAGCAATTACGTGTACGGCAGCGCCAAGGCCGCCGTATCCGTATTCTGCGAAGGCTTGCGTGCCCGTCTGTTCAAGGCCGGGGTCTCGTTGACCGACATCCGGCCAGGCTTCGTCGCCACTCCCATGACGCAGGGCTTGCCGCTGCCGGGGCCGCTGGTCGCGCAGCCCGAGACGGTCGCTCGACGCATCGTCGCCGGCATCGAGGGCAAGAAGGATGTGCTCTACGCCCCGGCATTCTGGGCGCTGATCATGATGATCATCCGGAACATTCCGCGCGCCGTCTTCAAGAGGTTGAAGTTGTGACGATGACGCAGGCGCCCGTAACGCGGGAACAGGGCGACCCGCGGCTTCTGTCGGGCTGGCGCTTCCGCGCGATCGTGTGGTCGGTGTTGGTCGCCGCGGCCGGGTACCTCGGGTTCACGCTCTGGAGCGGCTGGCACGAGGTTGCCAGCGCCGTCGCAAAGGTCGGATTCCCGGGTGTCGGCATCGTGCTGTCACTCTCCCTGGTGAACTACGGCCTGCGATTCATTCGTTGGCAGGCGTATCTGCGCGCGATGGACCATCCGGTGCCGTGGTGGCCCAGTCTGAAGATCTACATCGCCGGATTTGCGTTGACCACCACGCCGGGGAAAGCGGGCGAGGCCCTGCGCGGCGTGCTGCTCAGCCCCTGGGGCATGCCCTACCCGAAGAGCCTCGCCGCGTTCCTGAGCGAGCGACTGTCGGATCTGCTCGCCGTCGTGTTGCTGACGCTGTTCGGGATGTCGCTGTTTCCCGCGGCACGGCCGCTCATCGCGGTGGGCGCGGTCGGGGTCGCGCTGGTCTTCGCGGCGCTCGCCAGTCATCCCCTGCTCGAAGGCCTCGAACGTCGGATGACCGGAACTGGACGAATTCCGTCACTGCTGCGCCATGTCGTGCAGATCCTGTTGCAGGCAAGGCGATGCCACGCTCCCCGGCTGCTGATCGTCGCTACGGGCCTGGGCGTGCTGGCGTGGGCGTCCGAGGCCTGGGCATTTCACTTGATCCTCCAATGGATGGGGCTCGACGTACCGTTGCCCTTCGCGGTCTTCGTCTACGCGATATCCATGCTGGCCGGGGCCCTGAGTTTCATGCCCGGTGGCCTGGGTGGCTCCGAGGCTGTCATGGGCGTCTTGCTTGTCTGGGCCGGGGTGGGTGGTGCGGAGGCCGTCGCCGCGACGGTCCTGATCAGATTGGGAACCCTCTGGTTCGCTGTATTGATCGGAGGCGTTGCCCTGGCCCGCCAATCCGGCGGGCGCGAATAGATATTTGATTTCAGATGGCAAGCTATTCATGCAGGAGGGTAATCGAATGGCATTGACTTCCTCTCCGCGATACGCCGAGACTCGCGGCCCGTGGATCGCCTTCATTGCCGTCTTCGGCATCCTCTCCATCCTCGCGTTCTGGCAGACGGTTCCGGGAGAAGATGCCGTCATCCTGTACGAATATGCGAGAAATCTGGCGGAGAAAGGCGTTATTTCCTACGGAGGGAGTCTCACGCCTATCGAGGGGGCCACTGATTTTCTCTGGATGGTCATCATTGCGGCATTCAGTGCGCTGGGCGTCAGCGAGTTCGGCGCGGCCTTGCTGTTGAATCTCCTGGCCATTCTTCTCCTGGTGCACCAGATCAAGAGCAATGCGGCAAGACTTGCCTTGGGAATCGCACTGCTCGGAACTCCCTATCTTTATGCATCGCTGAATGGATTCAGCGCTGTCTTGTTCGGGGCGTTGTATGTTCTTTGCATGGGCCTGGCATTGCGGCGCAGCCGACTGCTCTATGTCTCGGTCCTTCTTCTTTGCCTGATCAGGCCCGACGGGGCGGTGTGGGGCGTGGGGCTGGTCGCCTACCGGCTGATGACCGAATGCACCAAGGCGAATTGGAAATCCGAAGGCCGATTGCTTCTGCTGGGCCTGGTCGTGCCGGGCATTCTCTATTTTGCCTGGCGCGCCTGGTATTTTTCAGAGTTCCTTCCCCTTCCTTTCCTCGTCAAAGCCAGCGGAAACCGCGATCTGCTGATTTTTTTCAAGGATTCGGTATGGAGCATCGCCCCCGTCGCGGCACCCATCGTGCTCGCCGTCGCCGTGGGAGGCAAAGGCGCCAGGAAATCCTTCGAGCTGCTCCTGTTCTTCATCGCCCCGATCCTTTTTTACGCCTCCATGCGGCTCGAGCAGAACATCGGAAATCGCTTCATGGCGCCCCTGTTCTTCGGCGCTTTCTATTGGATCTACGCGAGACTGAATATTCGCGCGCTCTATGTTTTTCTGATTGCTTCGATCTACCTGCAATACGGGACCACGGTTGCCACGGTCCTTTCGCTCGCAAATTCGAAGAACGAGAATGTGTTCTACATTTCACAGGAGCTCAGCCAGACCGATGGCCGGATGCTGACCACCGAGGCCGGTCGCCTCGCGTACTACAGCAACTGGTTCACTGAGGACAGCTGGGGGCTCAATACGCCCCGCTTCGCCCATCATCTGGTCGACGAGCGGGCCATGGCGGAAGGGCGCTATGACATGGTGGTCGCGCATTGCGATCTGCTGCTGCTCAATCCGGATGCCGAACACCAGCACGACAATTCACGCGCGTGGACGAATCAATGCAAGGAAATCACCGCCTTCATCAAGCGCGCGAACTACAAGATATTCCTGGTTCCATTCGTCAGATCGAATCTGAGCTTCACGAAAAGAGTGAGATACATGCTCGCAGGGAAAGCGGCGCCCTCGACCGATTCCTGCAATCGGTATGACATCTACGCGATCTCCCCGAACTACAAGGACGCGGCGCTCGTCGAGCGCATCCTGAGAGAACACCGAGCGGTCGAGTACGCGGCCTCCATCGTCCGGCCGGGATGGGATATTGCGTGTCCCTGATCCGGGATGACCGGCGCGATCAACCTGTTCCCTCTCCCGCACAGTGCGCGTACACCAGCGACAGATAGTTGGCGTGCATCTGAAGCGCCTGGAGCTGCTGGAGCGTGCTTCCCCGAACCTGGGCCTGCGGGTCGAACTCCACCTTGCCATCCGGCAGCAGGATGAAGTGCCTCCTGCCCGTCGAGCCCTGACCCGTCATCACGTAGCCGCAGCCGCTGCGCGTGGCCCGGTTGTAGGTGACGCTGGAAAAGTCCGCCAGGCTCGCCGAGGGAAGCTTCGTCCTCACCTGCGACTCGATCCGCCAGACCGGCCAATAGAACCACCAGGCAGTCGCGCACCCTGCAAAGACAGCCAGGCCGCCCAGGATGGACATCAGTGCTCTCATGTTGTCTCTCCTATCGAGTGACGCAGGCCTGACGGGCCCTGCGAGGGGTAACAAGTGCTCGCTACAAGTAGTACTTAAATGCTACCAAGCGTAGGGTAACGCCTGAGGCCCCGCGTGTCTTTTGACATCTCTTCATATCTCTTCCGGGGCCACAATTCCTACACAAAAGAAGTGAGAGTCCATGAGGAGGATGGGGAACATGGCGTACGAATTGCTGAAGAAGATCGCCGGCAGCGAACTGCCGCTGAGGCTCACGATCGTCGAAGAGATCGAGGATCTGCGCGTGCTGCGGGACGCCGGGTACGTGAAGGCAGAGATCCCGCCGAAGGAGGGCACTCCGGCGACCGTCGTGGCGCTCACGCCGCTCGGCCGCACGGCAATGCGCTACTTCGCCAGCAGATAGCGCCCTCGGGGCCTCCTGCGTGGCCTTTCCTCCGATATTCGGAGGACGTTGCTGGAACGCTACGAAAGTTCCTACGATTTGAACGGGCGTTACAGCGCGCGCAGTTAAGATCAGCCGGCTCCCCCGATCGACGAGACGTCGGCGGGGCGTGTATTGGCGCAATGCCGCCGAACGTTTTTTGCGAGCCGCAAAGCCGCATGCAGGGGCCCCTCGCGAGGGGCCTTTTTTATGGCCTGGCTGACAGGGGGCAGTGAGCCATGATAGGGAATTCGTCGTTCGCAGGGCTGGGCAACTCGTCCTTTGCAAGTTTGACACCGGCGCCCGCGTCGGCCGATGAGGCCGAGCCGTGGGTGCGCGGCGAACTCATTCGCAGCCTGATGCGGGCATCTCGCGGCTCGTACCTGCTCGCCGCCGCGCTGATGCCGGCCATGGTCGGCCTGAGCTGGGGCCACGTGCCGCCGTGGCAGCTGATCGCCTGGCTCATCATCGGCATCGTGGCCACCGGGTGCCGCATCTGGGGCGAGCAGCTCTACGCCCGGCACTACGCCGACCGTGATTCGGCCGCGCAGCAGTACTTCGTCGAGCGCTACCGCTTCCTCTGGAGCGCCAGCGCGTTCGCGTGGGGCCTGTCGATCCTGATCTTCTTCGAGCGCACGCCGCTCGTGAACCAGTTCATGAGCTGGCTGATCGTCGCCGGCGTGGCGACCTTTCCCCTGAACGGGCTCGCGCTCCATCCGCCCCTGCTCAAGCGCTACGTCAACACGCTCTTCTTCACGATGCTGGCCGCGATCATGTTCCGCGTCATCGAGCTGAAGTTCGAGCGGCCGCATTTTCACTACGGTTTCCTGTTGCTGCCGGGTCTGCACTGGTGGCTCCTGCTGCGCGCCGGAAGGCGCATCCACGAGACCGCGCGCAACAGCTTCGAACTGCTCTTCCACAACCACATCCTGATCAACTCGCTGACGCAGCAGCGGCAGGCCGCGGTCTCCGCCGTCGCGATGAAGAACCGCTTCCTCGCCAGTGCCGCGCATGACATGCGCCAGCCGGTGCTGGCGCTGTCGCTCTACGCCGACTGGCTGCGCAACGAGCCCGAGCTGGTGGCCGAGATCGCGCCGAAGATCGTGCGCGCCACGCACGCGGTCAACGCGCTGTTCGATTCGCTGTTCGACCTGGCGCGCATCGATTCGGGGCAGGTGAGGTTGCACATCGAGCGGGTCGACGTCGCCCAGCTGCTGCATGACCTCGAACTCCAATACCGCCCGGTCGCCGAGGCCAAGGGCCTGAGCTTTCGCATGCACGTGACGGCCGGGACCGTGCTGACGGATCCGATTCGCGTGCGCCGGATGATCGGCAACCTGCTGGCCAACGCGATCAAGTACACCGCCGAGGGCGGCGTGCTGCTGGCCTCGCGGCATACGCGCGACGGCTTGCGCGTGGAAGTGTGGGACACCGGCATCGGCATTGCGCGCGAGCATCTGCGCGACGTGTTCCTGGAGTTCTACAAGGTGGCCGACCATGCCGGCACCTCCGATGGCTTCGGCCTGGGTCTGGCCATCGTGGCGCGCCTCTCGCATGCCCTGGGCCATCCGGTCAGCGTGCGCTCGCGGCTGGGCCGGGGCAGCGTGTTTCGCGTCGCCCTGCATGATGCCGACGAGTCCCAGGCCCAGACCCGCATCTCGGGCGCGGTCGGCTGATCCGGGCATCGCGTCGTCGATCCCTGACCGCGGCAGCCGCGGGCGCGGCATGACCTGAAGGCCGCACCGGCTACCAGAAATGGTAGTTACGCTCGGGCCAGCCGCTGGCGAAAATCCCCGCCATAAAAAACCAGTTCAGGGGGACGGGTGGCGATGGAGGGATTGGCCGCAAGGGCCGAGGCACACGAGGCTCGTGGCTCGGCATCGCGCCGTGTCCGGGTGCGGACCTGCAATCCAGGCGTCGCGTCCCGGTTGCATGCGGATTCAAGACATACAGGCGCTGATCGAGGCGCCGTGGCTCACGGACGCGCTGCGTCGCGCGTTGCGCGAAGCGGGCTTCGAAACGATCGTCGACGCGGCCCGCGCATCGAAGAAGGGCGCATTGCCGGGCGCCCTGAGGGCCTACGAGCAGATCATTCGCGAGGCCGGCGCCGCCACGGCCGGCAAGTTGCGCGACCTCCTCGCCGGCCAGGATCCGGCGAGCTTTGCGATCGCGCGGCTCGAGGACGAGGAGGCGGCGCATGCGGTCGATGCGACCGAATACGTCGACCCGGCTTCGATGCAGTCGCAACTGTCACCCGCCAAATACCTGAGCGAGCTCTACGCGACCCTGAAGGCCGCGGTGAAGGCCAGGCCCCGTCTTTCCCTCGAAGAGCGCCGACCCGACCTGAAGGACCTGCCGCTGAGCCAGGATTGCTACGAAGCGCCGGTCTCCAGGATGCGCATCGTGCTCGAAGTCCTGCGCAAGCACGCGAGCACCACATTCGCCGCGGCCGCCGATCCGCTGGACGAGCTGTATCGCGACATGGCGTCGGCCACGCATCCCTTCACGCTGCCCTTCGACCACAACCACAGTGTGGTGCGTGAATCGCTGGCCGCGATGCGGTCCGACCTCAACACGGTGGCGCGGGCCACGGCATCGTCGGACTATGCACTGGGCAACGAGGACTACAGCATCGCGCCCATGCCAGGTACCAGACCGGGCAGTTGCGCGAGACGCTGCTGATCGGGCCCTGGCTGCGCATCGAGCGTTGGGTGGATGGCGCCCCCCCGGGCTTCGAGAACCTGGATCAATACGTCTACAGCCTGAACGACGACATCGGCTCCAGCCTGCTGGAGCTCGACAAGGACGGACAGATCATCTCCAACGAGGAGTACTACCCCTTCGGCGGGACGTCATTCTGGACCTCGCGCACGCAGGTGGAAGCCGATCAGAAGACCCGCCGCTACGGCGGCAAGGAGCGCGACGCCACCGGCCTCTGCGACTATGGCTATCGCTACTACGCCCCCTGGTTGGCCCGCTGGGTGAGCCCCGACCCCTCCGGCACCGTCGACGGCCTGAACCTCTACTGCATGGTCGGCAACAATCCGGTCACCTGGCGCGACCCGGACGGGCGAGAGAAGACGCGGCCCTATGCGGGCCTGGCGAACGCGTTCGCGCGCGGAGACGTGATCTACGGGCTCGCCAAGCCCAGGGGCAAGGCGCTGAAGGCGCTCAAGGCGGCCGGCCACAAGCGCCATGTCACCGGCGCGGCGGGGCGGATCCAGCGGCTCCTGTTCGGCCAGCCCAAGACCCATGTGACGATCCAGAACGACCTGACCAACTCCGTGTGGCGCCTGGAAGACCCCAGCGCGTATGCGTCCGACTTCAAGATCAGGAAGCGCATCACCGACCCGGGCCGGGGCATCCGATTCAAGAGATTCCTTGCGGGCCACCCCCGGTACAACGTGGCCTCGACCTCGCAATCGAAGCGGGGCCTCCTCACCTTTCCTGAAATGAAGAACCTCTGGAGGAAGACCAGCAAGGCCGGCCTCGAGTTTCAGGTCACCTCCAACTACGGCGCGGTGCATTTCGTGGTCGAGAAGATCATCGATTCGATCGACGTCGTCATCAGCAAGCGGGGTTGGGGGAAGAGCATCACCTCCAGTGAACTGCGCTGGCTGTACCGCCACAAGGATACGGAAGCGGTCAGGAATCGCGTCAGGTTCTGGAACCAGGACGGGGAACTCCCGCACGAGCAGGTCTTCGATGCGGTGAAGTGGCAGGCCTACGCGCCGACGAACCGCTATGACAGCGCCTGGGGCGCGCAACGGGCATGAGCCGTTGCCCATGGCCACGCGCCTCGGCGCGGCGGCTCAATCCAGCAGCCCCAGGACCACGGCGCGCACCGCCGCCGCGGTCTTGTTGGCCGCGCCCAGCTTGGCGGTCGCGTTCTTCACATGGAAGTTCACCGTGTCGGCGGAGATCCCGAGAATCGCGGCCGTGTCCCTCGATGTCTTCCCATGCGCGAGCCACCGGAGAACTTCGATCTCGCTCGCGGTCAACAGGGCGGTCGGTGGCGGTGCCGGGCCCAGCCTGGGGCCGGGCACGAGCGAGAACGCGACGCACTTGTCGTCTTCGGAATACGCAGGAACTGCGACGTCTTGCCGCAACAACGGTGGATCGTCGTCAACAGAACTTCCGCCCATGATTTCATGGCCTCCCCTCGGTTTTCTTGTTTGCGCGGCGACTATAAGCCGTGGCACCGCCGTGGCTCGGCGCAAGCCCGGTGCATTCGCGGTGAAAAAGAGACAGAGGGAAGGGGGGTGGCGGCTCGCGGGAAGGCCGGCCTTGGAAGCGCCCGCGGCCCGCGGCGGGGCCGCTGTCGACCGGGCTCTTGCCCGAAGCGGGCTCAGTTCGACGAGGACAGCAGGCCGTTCGTGCGCGCGTGATGCAGCGCCTGCGTGCGGCTCTTGACGCCCAGGCGGCGGAACAGCCGCCAGAGATGCACCTTGACCGTGTGCTCGCTGATGTCGAGTTCGGTGGCGATGTCCCGGTTGCTCATGCCCTTGTCGAGCATGGCGATGAGCTGGGTCTGGCGTTTGGACAGCTTGCTGTTGGCCGCCGCGACCGGCTCCTCGACGTCGCTGTCGGCCATGAGCAGGCCGCGCAAGGCCGCCGTGAGTTCGGCCGAGCTGGCCGACTTCTCGATGTAGGTGTCGGCGCCCGCCTCGATGCAGGCCTCTTCCATGTCCGCCGAGGGCGAAGCGGAGTAGACCGCGATCGGCACGTCCGGGTAGACCTGTTTCACGGCGACGACCCCGGAAACGCCTGTGGTGTCGGGCAGTTTCAGATCGAGGCAGAAAAGCCCCGGCGCGCCGTGCTGCTTGACGGCGCTGGCAAGTTTGTCGAGCCGTTCAAGCTCGACGATGTTCTCGGCCGGCCTCAAGCGCCGCAACACCATCACGATGGCGTCGCGCATCAGGGGGTGATCGTCGATGACATAGATACTCATAGGTTCTCTCACTGTTTGCGCACCGACAGGTGCGCGAAATCTCTTCTAGGTCTCGCTGGACGCTTCCGCGGCCAATGCTTCCAGCGCGGCCGTTGCCGCCCGCACGCCATCATTGTCGACCGGTTCGAGCTGGGCGGCGAGCAGCGCCAGGGCGGCGCCGCCCTGCTTGCGCAGCGTGGCGATCGCCTGCCCCGCCTCCCGGGGCGACGCGAACCCCACGCTTTGTAACAGCAGTGCCCCCCCGGCGTCGAGCAGTTTGAAATAGAAAAGCCCATCGCCTTCCTTGTACTGCTTGAAGCTCGGCCGCGCGACCTTGGCCGCCTTGCGCTCGGCGAGCGGGTCGCGGGCCGACAGGTTGCGCAGCCCGACCGCATGGCGCAGGCGCTCGATGAAGGGACAGGCAAGCTGCCGCGCCTTGTCGGCGCCCTGGCGCAGGATCTTCTCGATGCGCGCCGGGTCGTTCAGCAGGGCCTCGTAGTGCTCGCGCATCGGGCCGACCTCGCGGTCGATGCGCTCGAACAGGACCTGCTTGGCATCGCCCCATCCGATGCCCTCGGCGAAGGCCTTGCGCAAGGCGGCGGTCTCGTCGCCGTCGGCGAAGGCCTGGTAGATCTGGAACAGGGCCGAGCCCTCGGTGTCCTTGGGCTCGCCGGGCGCGCGCGAATCCGTGACGATGCCGGCGATCAGCTTCTGCAGCTGGGCGCGCGGGGCGAAGAGCGGGATCGTGTTGTCGTAGCTCTTGCTCATCTTGCGGCCGTCGAGGCCGGGCAGCGTGGCCACCGCGTCGTCGATCTCGGCCTCGGGCAGGGTGAAGTGCTCGCCGTAGAGGTGGTTGAAGCTCTGCGCCATGTCGCGGGCCATCTCGATGTGCTGGACCTGGTCGCGCCCGACCGGCACCTTGTGCGCGTTGAACATCAGGATGTCCGCCGCCATCAGCACCGGGTACATGAAGAGGCCGGCATTCACCTCGGCGTCGGGGTCCTCGCCCCTGGCGATGTTCTTGTCCATCGCCGCCTTGTAGGCGTGGGCGCGGTTGAGCACGCCCTTGCCCGTGACGCAGGTCAGGAACCAGGTCAGCTCGGGGATCTCGGGGATATCGGACTGCCGGTAGAAGGTCACGCGTTCCGGGTCGAGGCCGCAGGCCAGCCAGGTGGCGGCGATCTCGAGGGTCGAGCGCTGGATGCGCGCGGGCTCGTCCACCTTGATGAGCGCGTGGTAGTCGGCCAGAAAATAGAAGCTCTGCACATCGGGCCGCAGGCTGAAACGCACCGAGTGCCGCACCGAGCCGACGTAGTTGCCGAGGTGCGGCGTGCCGCTGGTGGTGATGCCGGTGAGGAAGCGGATGGGGGCGGTGGAAGACGAAGCCATGGTGAAGATCTCAGCGCAACAGGGCCGTGAGGGGGGACAGCAGCAGATCGATGGCCAGGTAGCCCAGGCTCATCAGCGGCTGGAGCCAATAGTTGCTGACGATGCCGGCGACCACCAGGCCCATCACGATGAAGAAGCCATAGGGCTCGATGCGGGCCATGAAGATCTGGGCGCGCCCCCGGGGCAGCAGGCCGGCCAGCACGCGGCCGCCATCGAGCGGGGGGAGGGGAAAGAGGTTGAAGGCCCACATCACGAGGTTGACCAGCACGCCGCCCTGCGCCATCTTGAGGAAGAAGGGCTCCTCGACGCCGCCGGCGCGCAGCCCGTAGAACAGCAGCGCCCAGAGGATCGCCTGGGCGAAATTCGACGCCGGCCCGGCCAGCGCCACCCAGATCATGTCCCGCTTCGGGTTGCGCAATTGCCCGAAGTTGACCGGCACGGGCTTGGCATAGCCGAACAGGAAGGCGCCCGAAGTCGCGAAGTAGAGAATCAGCGGCATCAGGATGGTGCCGACGGGGTCGATGTGCTTCATGGGGTTGAGCGTCACGCGGCCCAGCATCCATGCGGTGTTGTCGCCCAGGTACCGGGCGACGTAGCCATGCGCCGCTTCGTGCAGGGTGATCGCGAAGATCACGGGCAGCGCATAGATGAGTACGGTTTGAATCAGGTTTGAGATATCCACCGCTGGATTGTCTCAGACGGGGTTATATGTCGCGGCAGCGATTCAGAGGCCCAGGACGGCGAGCGCGCCGCGGCCCTGCCGCACCAGCACCGGGTCGCCGCCCGTGCCCATGGGCGTGAGGTCGACTACCGTGGTGGGCTGCGAGGGGCAGGCGCCGGCGTCGATGACGCCGCCGATCTGCTTCTCGAAGCGCTCGCGGATCTGCTGGGCGTCGTTCATCGCCTCGGTTTCGCCGGGCGCGATCAGCGTGGTGGCCAGCAGCGGTTCGCCGTGCAGCGTGAGCAGGTCGCACAGCACCTTGTGGTCGGGCACGCGCAGGCCGATGGTCTTGCGCTGGGGATGGCTCACGCGCCGCGGCACTTCCTTGGTGGCCTCGAGCAGGAAGGTGTAGGGCCCGGGCGTGGCCGCCTTCAGCAGCCGGTACTGCTTGTTGTCGACCCGGGCGTAGTTGGCGAGCTCGCTCAGGTCGCGGCAGATCAGCGTCAGGTGGTGCTTGTCGTCGACCTGGCGGATGCGGCGCAGCTGGTCGACGGCATCCTTGTCGTCGAGGTGGCAGACCAGCGCATAGCTCGAATCGGTCGGCACGGCGAGGATTTCGCCGCGCGCGAGCAGGGCGACCGCCTGCTTGAGCAGGCGCTGCTGCGGATTGTCGGGATGGACTTCGAAGAACTGGGCCATGAGCTGCTGGAGGCGAAAGGATCAGGGCATTTTGCCGCGAGATCGTGACGCGGGATGTCAGGACTCGGCGGGCTCGATCGGCACCCGGCGCTCGCGCACGGTCAGCCATGCGCCGGCGGCGCCGCAGACGGCGATCAGCCCCATGCCGGCGAGCGAATACAGGTCCGGCACGTGGGAGAAGATGATCCAGCCGCCCAGCATCGCGAAGGCGATCTGGGCGTAGAGGTAGGGGGTGAGCGTGGAAGCCGGCGCGCGCTGGTAGGCGAGGATGAGGATGAAATGCCCCACGGTCCCCATGAAGCCCATCAGGCAGAGCAGGGCCCACCAGTGCCAGGAGGGCAGGGCCGCCCACGCGAAGGGCAGCGTGAGCGATGCCACCAGCGTGCCGACCCAGCCGGTATAGAAGTGCATGGTCAGCGGGTTCTCCGTCTGCGCCAGCCGGCTCGTCAGCACCTGGAACCAGGCGTTGGTGAGCACCAGGCCCAGGGGCAGCAGCACCGCCCAGCTCAGGGCGCCCCCGCCCGGGCGCAGGATGACCAGCGTACCGGCGAAGCCCCCCGCCACCAGCACCCAGCGCAGCGGCGAAACGCTTTCCTTGAGCGTGGTCGCCGCCAGCAGGGTGATGACCAGCGGCGCGATCAGCACGATGGAGGTGAACTCCGCCAGCGGCATGTAGCGCAGACTGAGAAAGGCCAGCGTGCTCGACGCGAGCAGCAGCGCGCCCCGCAGCAACTGGTAGCGGGGGTGCCGCGTGCGCAGCAGGGCGGTGCCGTATTTCGGCAGCAGCACCGCCGTGGTCGCGACCGCCTGGAAGGCATAGCGGACCCACACCCCCATCAGGATGGGAACGGCCGCCGTGGAGAGCTTGGTGGCGCTGTCCAGCGTCGCGAAACAGGCGACCGCGAGCACGACCATGCCGATGCCCGCGAGGATGCGCTCCGACTCGATGTCGCGCGCGCTCACTGGATGCGGTGCTCGAGCAGCTCCCACACCGGCGTGAGCTTGCCTGGCAGCGGGGGCAGCTTGCCCAGGTCGCAATGGCTTTCGTCGGGGCTGTGGAAATCGCTGCCGCGCGAGGCCGCGAAGCCGAATTCCAACGCCTTGTCGGCGTATTCGACGTATTCGGCCGTCGTGTGGCTGCCGGTCACGACCTCGATCGCCTGGCCGCCGTGGGCCTTGAATTCGACGAAGAGCGCGTACTCCTCGTTCGCGGTGAACCTGTAGCGCCCCGGATGGGCGATGACGGCCAGCCCCTTGGCGGCGTTGATCCAGTGGACGGCGTCCTTCAGCGTGGCCCAGCGGTGCGGCACGAAGCCGGGCTTGCCCTCGGTCAGGAACTTGCGAAACACCTCGGAGGTGTCGCGGCAATGGCCCTGCTCGACCAGGAAGCGCGCGAAATGGGTGCGCGAGATCAGCTCGGGGTTGCCGACGAAGCGCAGCGCACCCTCGTAGGCGCCCTGGATGCCGACCTGGGCCAGGCCCTCGGCCATCTCGCGCGCCCGCTTGCCGCGCCCGCCGCGGGTGTCGTAGAGGCCTTCGCTCATGGCGGCGTCGTGCGGGTCGAAGCCCAGGCCCACGATGTGCACCGTCTCGCCCGCGAAGGTGACCGAGATCTCGGTGCCGGTGAGGTACTTCATGCCATGCTCGCGCGCGGCCGCCGCTGCGCGGGTCTGGCCGCCCACCTCGTCGTGGTCGGTCAGCGACCAGAGCTCGACGCCGTTGGCGGCGGCGCGCTCGGCCAGCGCCTCGGGCGTCAGGGTGCCGTCCGAGACCACGGAGTGGCAATGCAGATCGGCGTTGAGGATCGAGGACACGCCACGATCTTATTCGTTCTCCAATATCACCGCTTCTTGCGGAATGCCAGCCACGCCGCGCCGGCGGTGATGGTCAGCACGATGCCGACCACGATCCAGAAGCCCTGCTTGTGGTCGGCCAGCGGGATGCCGCCCACGTTCATGCCGAACAGGCCCGCCATGATGTTGATCGGCAGGGCCAGCACGGTGACCACCGTGAGCACGAAGAGGCTGCGGTTGTTGTCTTCGTTGACGTTGGCCGCGATTTCCTCCTGCAGCAGCTTGATGCGCTCCTGCAGCGCCTGCATGTCGCGCAGCACGACCGAGAATTCCTCGGTCGTGCCGCGCAGTTCCTGCGCGTCGGGCGCGGTCATCCAGGCCGGCGGGCTCTGCAGCAGGCGGAACAGCGCGGCCGGCTCCGGCGCAAGCAGGCGCTGCAGTCGCACCAGCACCCGGCGCAGCATGCCCAGGCGCGCGCGCTTGTGGTCGAGCCGGCCGGCCAGCAGTTCGTCCTCGATCTCGTCGATGCGCGTCGTCACGGCGCGCACGATGTTCACCAGCACGTCGGCCTGGGCGCGCAGCAGGTGTTCGAGCAGCTCGGTGGTGGAGCGCGGCGCGTCTCCGGCCTTGACGGCCGTGCGCAGCGCGTCCACCGAGCGCAGCGGCTTGGTGCGCGCCGTGACCACCAGGCGCGGGCCGACGTTGATCCACAGGGTCGAGATGTCCGAGGGCTCGAAGCTGAAGTCGAAGTGCACATCGTTGATGACGGCGATCAGGGAGTCGTCCGCGCGCTCGATGCGGGTCGAGTGCAGGCCGTCCTTGAGCGTCTCGAAGAAGATGTCCGACAGATGGGCATGGCGCGCCAGCCAGCGCCCGGCCTGCGCATGGCTGAGGTTGAAGTGCAGCCACATGTAGGCGCCGCCCGCGGCGCGCGCGTGCGTGGCGAGCCACGCCGCCGCCTGCGCCGAGTCGACGGCGCGCGCGGGCTCCAGCGACGAGGCATCGAACAGGTAGCCGCAGATCAGGCCCGCTTCATCGCTGCCGTAGGTGCCGCCGAGGGAGTCGGCGTGGGCGATCGGATCGTGCAGCAAGAAAGGTCGCGCAACGCGTCGTTGGGGGAAGCGTCATCGTCGGCGCGTCATGTGTCAGTTTCGTGACGACGCCGGGCGTGGATGCCGTCTGTCACCGCGCTGTCATGCGCGGCGCGGAACATGGGTTTTCCCCTGCCTTTCGAGCCGACCATGACGCTGCCCAGCACCCTCAACGACCACGAAGAACTGATGCAGCGCATCGCCCGCGACCTGGTCGACAGCTATGACGAGGAGCTCGAACTCGAGCTCGAGGACCGCAGCCTGGACGAGCTCGAATCCGGCACGCTGCGCGACAAGGCCGGTCGGCAGGCCTATTTCAAGGAGCTGTTCCGCCTGCAGGGCGAGCTCGTGAAGCTGCAGGACTGGGTCCAGCACAGCAAGCAGAAGGTCGTGATCCTGTTCGAAGGCCGCGACGCGGCGGGCAAGGGCGGCGTGATCAAGCGCATCACCCAGCGGCTCAACCCGCGCGTCGCCCGCGTCGCCGCGCTGCCGGCGCCCAACGATCGCGAGCGCACCCAGTGGTACTTTCAGCGCTACGTGGCGCACCTGCCGGCGGCGGGCGAAATGGTTCTCTTCGATCGCAGCTGGTACAACCGCGCCGGCGTGGAGCGGGTGATGGGCTTCTGCAGCGACGACGAGTACGAGGAGTTCTTCCGCACCGTGCCCGACTTCGAGCGCATGCTCGTGCGCTCGGGCATCAAGCTCATCAAGTACTGGTTCTCCATCACCGACGATGAGCAGCACATGCGCTTCCTGGGCCGCATCCACGATCCGCTCAAGCAATGGAAGCTGAGTCCGATGGATCTCGAATCGCGCCGCCGCTGGGAGGAATACACCAAGGCCAAGGAGATCATGCTGGAGCGCACCCACATCCCCGAAGCGCCGTGGTGGGTGGTGCAGGCGGTCGACAAGAAGAAGGCGCGCCTGAACTGCATCAGCCACCTGCTGGGCCAGCTGCCCTACGAGGAAGTCGCGCATCCGGCGGTGACGCTCCCCGCGCGCGAGCGCCATGCCGACTATCTCCGTCAGCCGGTGCCGGCGGACATGTACGTGCCCGAGCTGTACTGATCGTGGCAGCGGCGGGCGCGCCCGCGCGGTGGCCCCGATCGGGCGAAGCTGCTACCGTGCGGGTTCACTGACCTCCCCGCCCATGGCCCGCCGCCCCTCGCGCTCCGTCTCTCCGCTCGCACGCGCCTACCAGCGCAACCTGAACGCGCTCACCAAGGCCGCGATCGGCGGCAGCAAGCGCATCGTGGGCCAGGTGCGGCGCGCGGCCGCGAAGGAACTCAAGCCGCCCCCGGGCCGTGGCGACTGGCTCTCCGGCATGGCGCTGGGCCCGGCGGGGGCGCGCCGCTTTCACATGTACCGCCCGGCCGACCTCCAGCTTGCCCCCGGCGAGAAGCTGCCCCTGATGGTCATGCTGCACGGCTGCGGCCAGACCGGGCGCGACCTGGCCGCCAGCACCCGGATGAACCGGCTGGCCGACCGGGAGCGCTTCCTCGTGCTCTACCCCGAGCAGGACAGGCTCGCCAACGCGCAAGGCTGCTGGAACTGGTACGAGCGCCGTTCCGGCAAGGCCGACGCCGAGGCCGCGACGCTCATGGCGGCGGTCGACCAGGTGCTGCTGCTCTACCCGGCCGACCGCGAGCGCGTCGCGATCGCGGGGCTGTCTGCCGGTGCCAGCATGGCGGCGCTGGTCGCCACGCGCTACCCGGGGCGCTTCAAGGCGGTCGCCATGCACTCGGGCGTCGCGCCCGGCGCCGCCAGGTCCTCCGCGACCGCGCTGGGCGCCATGCGAGGCCGGCACGTGCCCCCGATGCCGGCCACGGCGGTGGGCAAGGCCATGGGTGCGGCGGCGGCCTTCGCCACACTGCCGCCGATGCTGGTGCTGCATGGCGATGCGGACCGCGTCGTCTCGTCGAGCAATGCCGGCAGCAGTGCCGCCGTGTGGGCGATGGCCACCGGCGCGCAGCCCGGGAGCGCCCGCACGCAGCAACGCGGCAAGCGCCATCCGATGCGCATCACCGACTACACCCGCAGGGGCCGCACGCTGGTCACGCTGTGCGAGATCGCCGGCCTCGGCCACGCGTGGAGCGGTGGCGCGGCCAGCATGCTCTTCAGCGACGCGGCCGGGCCCGACGCGTCCAAGCTGGTGTGGGCGTTCGCGGCGAAGCAATTCAAGGCGGCGGTTGCCGCGGACGGCAAGCATCCCGCCTGATGCGCGACGATGCACATTTCGGCGTCGCCGTCACGCTCACCTCCTCGTGGGCGCGTCCTTGCGCCTGGTGCTCTTCTTCGCGCGCGGCCCATGGTGAGACACGGAAGTCAGGTCGACGCAAGGCTGCGCCTTGTCGGCGATGCTAGGCTGCGGTCCTGTCGCTCACGCTCACACATGGGGATTGCCAATGAAAGCCGATGACCAAGCCAGGAGAGACCACCGACGGTCCGGCCCGGGCCGTTCGCGTTCCTCGCGGGCGCGGTCGGAGCGACGCAGGGGCTTCAAGCGCTACCTCGGACCCCTGGCCGCCATCCTCGCCGTCATCGGCGCGTACCTGCTGTATGCGTGGGAATCCACGCCGGTGCCGGCCGTCGCCGCCATCGAGTCGGTCGATGCGGTCCGGAAGCCGGTGGAGCGCACCGCCGCCCTCGCGCCCCTGAACCTCCCGGCGGACGACGCCCCCCACGGGTCCGGCATCGAATGGTGGTACTACAACGGCATCCTCGACGACCCGACAGGCAATCACTATTCGTTTCACGCGGTCGTGTTCGTGGCCAACGGGCTGATCAAGCACACGGTCATGCAGGCCGCGCTGACCGACCTTCAAACCGGAAAGCGCTATACGACCCAGAGCCGCACCGGCGGTATCCCGGCGAACGATGTCGCCAACGGATTCGACTTCAGGCAGGACGGTTGGCAGATCGCCGGCTCCGGTCCTTCCCACGTCTTGCGCGCCGCCTTCCAGGGCGTGTCCTTCGCGCTCGACCTCACCGATACACGCGAGGCGGTCCTGCATCGCGCCGCGGGCTCGGAGACGCCGGGGCTGCTCGACTTCGGCAAGGGCGGCATCAGCTACTACTACTCGCGCCCCCGCGTCTCGGCGCTGGGCGAATTGTCGATCGGCGGCAAGACGGTCCCGGTCAAGGGCGAGGTCTGGTTCGACCATCAATGGGGTGACTTCGATGCGCTCGGCTTCGGCTGGGACTGGTTCGCGTTGCACCTGGCGGATGGTTCCGACCTGATGCTCTATGCGATCTTCGATGCGGACGGCCAGAAGATGACGACTGCCGGCACCCTCTCGAATGCGCGAGGGGCTGTTCCCCTCAACCCCGGCGAGGTCGAGCTGACGCCCGGAAAGACCTGGACCAGCCCGGCCACCGGCATCGCTTATGTCCTCGAATGGAGCATCAAGCTGCCTTCGGGCGTCCTGAACGTCAAGCCGCTGGTCGCCGACGAGGAATTCGATGCGCGCGAGACGACCTCGAACATCTACTGGGAGGGGCCCGTCAAGGTGACGGGCAGCGCCGAAGGCCAGGGCTTCCTCGAGCTGAGCGGCTATGACCGCCTGAGCACGGCGCGGTCGAATCGCAAGTGATCGCGGCGTCAGGCCGCCAGCAGCTGCCCCAGGAAGGATTGCAGCCGCGCGCTGCGCGGCCTCTCGAAGAAATCCGCCGGCGGCGCGGTCTCGATGATCTGTCCCTGGTCCATGAAGATCACCCGATCCGCCACGCGCCGCGCGAATCCCATCTCGTGCGTGACGATCATCATGGTCATGCCCTCGCCGGCCAGGCTCTCCATGGTCTGGAGCACTTCGTTGACCATTTCCGGATCGAGCGAGGCGGTGGGTTCGTCGAAGAGCACCACCTGCGGCCGCGTGCACAAGGTGCGCGCGATCGCGACGCGCTGCTGCTGCCCGCCGGAGAGCTGCGCCGGGTGCTTGTGCGCATGGTCCACGAGCCCGACGCGCGCCAGGTAGTGCATGGCGCGCTCGTGCGCCTCCTGCCGGGCCACGCCGCTGCCCCACACCGGCCCCACCGTGAGGTTCTGCAGCACGGTCATGTGGGGAAAGAGATTGAACTGCTGGAACACCATGCCCACGCGCCGGTTCACCGCCAGCCTGGCCGCGCGCGTGATCTCGTCGGCGCCGATCTCCACGCCGCAGACCCGCAGGTGCCCCTGCTGGAAGGGCTCCAGCAGATTCACGGTGCGCACCAGCGTGGACTTGCCCGAGCCCGAGGGCCCGCAGATCACGATGCGTTCGCCCGGCGCCACCTGCAGGTCGATGTCGCGCAGCGCGTGGTAGGCGCCGTACCACTTGTTGATGCCGGTCATCCGCACCATGGCGGCATTCGGGTCGGAGGAGGGCGGGGCGGAGTGGTTCGTCATCGGAGGCAATGGGGTCAGCGCCTGGTTTCGAGCCGCCGGCTGTAGCGCGACAGCCCGTGGCAGACCAGAAGGTAAGCCAGCGCCAGGAAGACGTGGCCGGAGGTCAGGATGTTGGATTCGCCGGTCCAGTCGGGCGACTTGGCGCCGCTTTCCACCGCGCCCAGGAGATCGTTGACGCCGATTACCGACAGCAGCGTCGTCTCCTTGATCACGGCGATCATGATGTTGACCAGCGCCGGCACCACGGCCGTCACGGCCTGCGGCAGCACGATCAGGCCCAGGGCGGCGATGTCGCTCAGGCCCACCGTCGTGGCGGCCTCGAGCTGGCCGTGGCCGATGGATTGCAGCCCGCCGCGAAACACCTCCGCCGCCATCGCCGCGTTGAAGAGCGCGAAGGCCACGACGGCGCGCGTGAACAGGTCGACGTTCCACCCGTTGGGCAGGAACATCGGCAGCAGCGTGGCCGCGATGAAGAGCACCACCAGCAGCGGCACCGAGCGCATGCCCTCGACGAAGGCCGCGCAGAGCCAGCGCAGCACCGGCAGCCGCGAGCGGCGCCCGAGCGCCAGCGCCAGGCCCAGCGGCAAGGCCGTGGCAAAGGTGGCGAGCGTGGCCACCAGCGTCAGCAGCAGCCCGCCCCAGCGCGTCGGCGGCACGAAGGGCAGCACGCCGCCGCCGAGCAGCAGCGGAAAGAAGAGCAGCGGCAGCAGCGCGAAGCCGACCAGCACGCGCTGCTGGCTTGCCGTGTGCGAGCGCCGCACCACCCAGGTCCAGAACAGCGCGAAGGCCGCGAAGCAGGCCCATGCGCGCCACAGCTGCTCGGAGGGATAGTCGCCGACCAGCCACGGCTTCCAGCGGGCAATGATGAAGGCCCAGCAGGCGCCCTCGTCGCCCGGGCACGCGCTGCTGGAACTGCCCAGCCAGTGCGCGTGCACCACGGCCCATCCGAGGAAGCGCCAGCCGAACACGGCGAAGGCCGCCAGCAGCAGCAGGGACAGCAGGCCCGTCACGGGCGTCGGGAACCAGGCGCGGCGCCAGCGGGCCAGGGCGGGCACTGCCACTACCGGCGCGGGCCGCGGATCGATCAATGCCTGGCGCACGAAGTGGGTCATGTCAGCGGCGCCGGGACTTGAGCAGGCGGCGATTCGCCAGGTTCACCGCGAGCGCGATGAGGAGGTTGATGGCCGCGTAGAGCAGCACGACCAGCGCCATCGCCTCGAGCGCCTGGCCGGTCTGGCTGAGCAGCGTGCCGCCCACGATCTGCATGATGTCCGGGTAGCCGATCGCCGCCGCCAGCGACGAGGCCTTGGCGAGCGTCTGGTATTGCCCCGCCGCCGGCGGCAGCGCCAGGCGCAGGGCTTGCGGCAGGATGACCAGCAGGGCGGCACGCACCCCCGTCAGGCCCACGGTGGCCGCCGCCTCGGATTGCCCGCGCGGCACCGACAGGATGCCGGCGCGGAAGATCTCGGCCAGGAAGGTGCTGTTGTAGATCGACAGGCCCAGCGTCAGCGCCATCAGTTCGGGCAGCAGCGCCAGGCCGCCGCCGACGTTGAAGCCTTCCACGGCGGGGCGGTCGAGCTCGAACTGCGCATGCATCAGCCCGAGCGGCGCGAGGCACAGCGCGATCAGCAGCACCGCCGCCAGCGCCTGGGCGCCGGCGCCGCCCATGGCCTTCGAGCGCAGCCAGCGCCGCGCCGCCATGAACAGCAGGACGAAGGCGGCGAGCGCGCCCGTCGCGGCCCAGAGGCCCGTCGCCGTCATCAGCAGGCGCGGAAGAAACAGGCCCCGGTTGTTCAGCAGCACGGCGCCGAGCTGGAAGCTCTCGCCCACGCCCGGCAGCAGGGCGATCGCCGAGAAGTACCAGAAGAAGATCTGCAGCAGCAAGGGGATGTTGCGAAACACCTCCACATAGGCCGATGACACAGCGCGGATCAGCGGCTGCGCGCTCAGGCGCCCGAAGGCGATGGCCAGCGCGATCAAGGTGCTCAGCACGCCGGCGAGCACGATCACCAGCAGGGTATTGAGCGTGGCGACGATGATCGCGTCCCCGTAGCTGGACGCCGGGCCGAAGGGAATCATCGCCTGCGCGATCTCGAAGCCCGCCTCGCCGCGCAGGAAGCCGTAGCCGACCGACACGCCGAGCGCGCGCGCGTTGCCGAGGAAGTTCGAGAAGCCACGCCACAGGAGCCAGGCCACGAGGACCAGCAGCACCAGCTGGCCGACGTGGCCCGGCAGCCGTTCGATCAGAACGGCGCGGGAGAGCTTCTTGCGTGGATGGACCGCCATGCGAGCTTCAGGCCCGCCACCAGCGAGGCGGCGGCAGGCCCCGAGGCATCAGCGGACGGGAATCGCCATCATGAGGCCGCCATTGGCGACCAGCGCGTTGCGTCCGCGTTCCAGCCGCAGCGGCGTCTTGGGGCCGACATTGCGGTCCCACACGTCGCCGTAGTTGCCCACCGCCTTGATCGCCTTGTAGGCCCAGTCGGGTTCCAGTCCCAGCTTGACGCCGAAGTCGCCGGTCACGCCGAGCAGGCGCTGCACGTCGGGGCTCTGCGAACTCTTCTGCGCATCGACGTTGGCCTGCGTCACGCCCATTTCCTCGGCGGCCACCAGCGCGTTCAGCGTGAAGCGCACCACGGCTTCCCAGCGCGGCTGGCCCTGCGCCACGATCGGGCCGATGGGCTCGTTGGACAGGGTCTCGGTCAGCACCTTGAACTCGTCCCGGTTCGGCAGCGCGGCCAGGCGGGCGGCCAGGCCCGAACGGTCGTTGATGGCGGCGTCGCAGCGCTTGCCGACGAAGGCATCCCAGGCCTGTTCCTGGGAGGCGAAGGTCACGATCTTGTACTTGAGCTTGTGGGCTCGGAAGTAGTCGGCCACGATGAGTTCCGAGGTGCTGCCCTGCGCGGTGCAGATCGTGGCGTTGTTGAGGTCGGCGACCTTGCTGGCCTTCGACTTGGTGGTGACGGCGAAGCCCTGGCCGTCGAAGAACATCACCTTCGGAAACTTCAGGCCGCTCACGTCGCGGCTCTGGGTCCAGGTGAAGCGGTGCGTGAGCACGTCGACGGCGCCGGTGGGCAGGCCGGCGAACGCGGTCTTCAGGTCCATCGGCACGAGCTGGATCTTGCTCTCGTCACCC
Organism: Variovorax sp. 01T432; assembly: GCF_056398605.1. Lineage (NCBI taxonomy): Bacteria > Pseudomonadati > Pseudomonadota > Betaproteobacteria > Burkholderiales > Comamonadaceae > Variovorax > Variovorax sp. 01T432. Next base: position 13,165 of record NZ_JBFTPS010000039.1, on the reverse strand, counting down.
AGCGTGGCCGCGGCGATGGCCTTGCACAGGTCGACGTCGAAGCCCTTGCGCTTGCCGGCGTTGTCCTCGGCCGAGAAGCCGGGGGCCGCCTGCGTCACGCCGCACTTGACGACGCCATGGGCCTTGACGTCGTCGAGGACGTCGGCGCGCGCAGCGCCGGCCAGCGCCGCGAGCGCGGCCAGTGCCAGAAGGGACCGGCTCTTCGAGAATGTTCCTTGGATGCTCATGCTTGTCTCCGACTTGTCTTGTCATGATGGGACTGCTCGCCGGCGTGCCAGATGCAACTCGCAGGGTTGCTCATGGCCGCTCGCTTGGCGGCGGCAGTGTATCAGCGTGCAACACTTCGTCGAACAGGCACAGCGGCTGCCGCGCGAACAGCACCATGTTCGCCGCGCGATCGGCAGCGCCGGTCCCGATGGTCCTGCTCCTCGTGACGGCGCCGACGACCTCAAGCTGCACGTCGCCACCGCGCTTGAAATCAAGCGGCAGCTGTCGCGGCACCTGAAGCAGAACCGCCCGCAGCTCCCGCGCGCCTGAATCGTGTACGCCACCGGGCGTATTTCCCCGGCGCAACCCATTGCGCAGACTCCCCTCCATCGTTCACCCCCAACCAGGAGAAGGCAGTCACCATGCAACGTCGTTTCACCCTCAAGGCGCTCACCGCCGCCGTGGCTCTCGCCAGCCTGTCCGCGGCGCCCGCGTTCGCGCAGGACACCATCAAGGTCGGCGTGCTGCACTCGCTCTCCGGCACCATGGCGATCTCCGAGACCGTGCTGAAAGACACCGTGCTCATGGCCATCGACGACATCAACGCCCATGGCGGCGTGCTCGGCAAGAAGCTCGAGCCCGTGGTGGTCGATCCGGCCTCCAACTGGCCGCTCTTCGCCGAGAAGACCAAGCAGCTCCTCGGCCAGGACAAGGTCGCCGTGATCTTCGGCTGCTGGACCTCGGTGTCGCGCAAGTCGGTGCTGCCGGTGGTCGAGGAAATGAACGGCCTGCTGTTCTACCCCGTGCAGTACGAGGGCGAGGAACTCAGCAAGAACGTGTTCTACACCGGCGCGGCGCCCAACCAGCAGGCGATTCCGGCGGTCGACTACCTGATGAGCAAGGAAGGCGGCGGCGCCAAGCGCTGGGTGCTGCTGGGCACCGACTACGTGTACCCCCGCACCACCAACAAGATCCTGCGCGCCTACCTCAAGAGCAAGGGCGTGAAGGACACCGACATCGACGAGAAGTACACCCCCTTCGGCCACAGCGACTACCAGACCATCGTCGCCGACATCAAGAAGTTCTCGGCCGGCGGCAAGACGGCGGTGGTCTCGACCATCAACGGCGACTCCAATGTGCCCTTCTACAAGGAACTCGGCAACGCCGGCCTGAAGGCCAAGGACGTGCCCGTGGTCGCCTTCTCCGTGGGCGAGGAAGAACTGCGCGGCGTCGACACCAAGCCGCTGGTCGGCCACCTGGCCGCGTGGAACTACTTCATGAGCATCAAGAACCCGACCAACACGGCGTTCATCAAGCAGTGGAGCGACTACGCCAAGGCGAAGAACATCCCCGGCCACAAGGACAAGCCGCTCACCAACGACCCGATGGAAGCCACCTGGATCGGCATCCACATGTGGAAGCAGGCGGTCGAGAAGGCCAAGAGCACCGACACCGACAAGGTGATCGCGGCGATGGCCGGCCAGACCTTCAATGCGCCCTCGGGCATCGTCTCCAAGATGGACGAGAAGAACCATCACCTGCACAAGAGCGTGTTCATCGGCGAGATCAAGGCCGACGGCCAGTTCAACGTGGTGTGGAAGACGCCGGGCCCGGTCAAGGCCAAGCCGTGGAGCCCGTACATCGAAGGCAACGACAAGAAGCCCGACTACCCGGCCGGCAAGTCGATGTAGGCGAGCCAACCCGTTTGCTGCTCACTTCGTGTAGCCGAATCCCCCTCAAGGGGCAACACCCGCGGCCCGGCGAAGCCGGTTCCGCGGTGTTCCCGTATCAGAGAACACCGTGCACACATTCCTGCGTTCCATCTGTTCCGGCTTGGCGGCGTTCATGCTTCTGGCGGCTGTTCCGGCGCACGCGCTGACGGCCGACGAAGCGAAGGCCATCGCGTCGGGCGAATCCGAGGCACGCATCGCGGCCCTCAACAAGGCCGTCGCCACAGCCGACGAGAAGACCGCCGCCTTCATCCAGGCCATGTCGGACGACGCGGTCAAGTACACCGAGGACAAGGTCTTCGTCATCAAGGACGACAAGGCCTACGACCCCGTCACCGGCGCCGAGCTCAAGCTGCCGGACAGCGCCGAGGACGTCGTCAACAACAACCTGATGCGCGGCGCCCTCGATGCCGCGCAGGCCGCGCTCAAGCTCACCAGCAAGGACGATGCGGTGCGCGCCGAAGCCGCGCTCGCGCTCTTCAAGGAGCCCGACGAGTCGCGCCTCCCGATCGTGGAGAAGGCACTGGCCGCCGAGACCAACCCCCGGATCAAGACGCAGCTGGAACTGGTCCGCGCCGCCAGCATGCTCAACAGCGCCGACAAGGCCAAGCGCATCGCCGCCGCCGAGATGCTCGGCGACAGCCGCAGCCCCGAGACCAAGCTGCTGCTCAACGAGCGCCTCTCCGACGAGACCGACGCCGAGGTCCGCGGCGCCATCGGCACCTCGATCCGCGACATCGACGCCTCCCTGGTCTGGGGCGACCGCATCAATGCGATCTTCAGCGGCGTCAGCCTCGGCTCGGTGCTGCTGCTGGCCGCGCTCGGACTGGCCATCACCTATGGGCTGATGGGTGTCATCAACATGGCCCACGGCGAGCTGATGATGATCGGCGCCTATGCGACCTACGTCATGCAGGGCATCTTCCAGCGCTACCTGCCCGAGTCGGCCTTCGGCCTGTACCTGGTGGCCGCGATTCCCGTCGCCTTCCTCGCCTCGGCGCTGGTCGGCGCGGTGCTGGAGCGCGGCGTGATCCGCTTCCTCTACGGCCGGCCGCTCGAGACCCTGCTGGCCACCTGGGGCATCAGCCTGATGCTGCAGCAGCTCGTGCGCTCGATCTTCGGCGCGCAGAACGTGGGCGTCGAGAACCCCGGCTGGATGAGCGGCGGCTTCACGATGCTCAGCAACGTGACGCTGCCGTGGAACCGCATCTGCATCGTGATCTTCGCGGTGCTCGTGCTGCTGGCCATGGGCTGGCTCATCGGCCGCACGCGGCTGGGCCTCTTCGTGCGCGGCGTCACGCAGAACCGGCCCATCGCCTCGTGCATGGGCGTCAACACCGCGCGCATCGACACCTACGCCTTCGCGCTCGGCTCCGGCATCGCGGGCCTGGCGGGCTGCGCGCTGTCGCAGATCGGCAATGTCGGCCCCGACCTCGGCCAGAGCTACATCGTGGACTCGTTCATGGTGGTGGTGATGGGCGGCGTCGGACAACTCGCGGGCACGGTGTATGCGGCCATGGGCCTGGGCATCCTCAACAAGTTCATCGAAGGCTGGGCCGGCGCGGTGCTCGCGAAGATCGCGGTGCTGGTCTTCATCATCATCTTCATCCAGAAGCGCCCGCAAGGCATCTTCGCGATGAAGGGCCGGAGCGCCGAGGCATGACCACCCCCAGTCTCGCCCACCTCGTGTGGCTCCGCACCTCCTCAAGGGGGCAACGCCGGCGGACCGGCGCGGCCTCCTCGCGCCCGCTCCGCACATGAAACACGTCACGCTTCCTTCCAAGGGCCCGCTGCTGAGCGGCAAGGGCTGGACCGCCTTCTTCGTCGCGCTGATCCTGGTCTGCGCGCTGGCGCCGGTGCTCAACATGCTGGTGCCGCCGGGCGGCGCGCTGCACATGAGCGACTACGCGGTGGCGCTGGTGGGCAAGATCATGTGCTACGCCATCTGCGCGCTGGCCATGGACCTCATCTGGGGCTACACCGGCATCCTCTCGCTCGGCCACGGCCTGTTCTTCGCCCTCGGCGGCTACATGATGGGCATGTACCTCATGCGCCAGATCGGCCGCGACGGCAACTACAAGAGCGACCTGCCGGACTTCATGGTGTTCCTCGACTGGAAGACGCTGCCCTGGCACTGGACCTTCAGCGACAGCTTCGTCGCGACACTGATCCTCATCGTCGCGGTGCCGGGCCTGATCGCCTTCGTGTTCGGCTTCTTCGCCTTCCGCTCGCGCATCAAGGGCGTCTACTTCTCGATCATCACGCAGGCCATGACCTTCGCGGCCATGCTGCTGTTCTTCCGCAACGAGACCGGCTTCGGCGGCAACAACGGCTTCACCGATTTCAAGCGCATCCTGGGCATCCCGATGGCGACGCAGGAGATGCGCATGACGCTCTTCGTGCTCACCGGCCTCACGCTGCTGGGCTTCTTCCTGTTCGCCAAGTGGCTGATCGGCAGCAAGTTCGGCCGCGTGCTGCAGGCCATCCGCGACGCCGAGACGCGCGTGATGTTTTCGGGCTACAACCCGCTGGGCTACAAGCTCTGCATCTGGGTCATCTCTGCCATCATGTGCGGCGTGGCCGGCGCGCTCTATGTGCCGCAGGTCGGCATCATCAACCCCGGCGAGATGAGCGCCGCCAACTCGATCGAGATCGCCATCTGGGCCGCGGTCGGCGGCCGCGCGACGCTGATCGGGCCGATCATCGGCGCCTTCATCGTCAACGGCGCGAAGAGCTGGCTGACGGTGGCCTACCCCGAGTACTGGCTCTACTTCCTCGGAGCCCTCTTCATCGGCGTCACGCTGTTCCTGCCGGATGGCATCGTCGGGCTGGTGAGGAAGTGGGCGGCCCGGGGGGGCCACCGGGAGCAGGGCGAGAAGGCGCCGAGCGAAGGCCGGCGCGAGGCGCAGCGCGCCATGGCCGCCGAGCAGGGCGTCGAGCCCGCCGCCCTGGCGCCGCTGATCGTGGAAACCAAGGGAGCCCGCGCATGACGCCCGACCTGATGGACGCCGGCGCCGAGCGCATCGCCCGGCACGCCGACGTCGCTCACGCCCACATGACCGCCTCGGGCGGGCGCGCCGCGGGCTACGGCCGGCACGCGACCGGCGAGGTCGACACCACGCACGGCCGCATCCTCTACCTGGAAGACGTGAGCGTGAGCTTCGACGGCTTCAAGGCGATCAACAAGCTGTCGCTGGACATCGCGCCCGGCGAGCTGCGCTGCATCATCGGCCCCAACGGCGCGGGCAAGACGACGATGATGGACATCATCACCGGAAAGACCCGGCCCGACGAAGGCACTGTCTTCTTCGGCAGCACCATCGACCTGCTGCGCCACAAGGAAGCCGAGATCGCCCAGCTGGGCATCGGCCGCAAGTTCCAGAAGCCGACCGTCTTCGAGCAGCTCACGGTGTTCGAGAACCTGGAGCTGGCCCTGAAGACCGACAAGGGCGTGAAGGCCTCGATGATGTTCAAGCTCGATTCGGCGCAGTGCGACCGGCTGGCCGAGATCCTGCACACCATTCACCTGGAAGGCAGCGTGCTGCGGCTGGCCGGCAACCTGAGCCACGGGCAGAAGCAGTGGCTGGAGATCGGGATGCTGCTGATGCAGGACCCCAAGCTGCTGCTGCTGGACGAGCCCGTGGCCGGCATGACGGACGAGGAGACGGCGCGCACCGCCGAGCTGTTCCTGAAGCTCAAGGGCAAGCATTCCCTCATGGTGGTCGAGCACGACATGAGCTTCATCCGCACCATCTCGGAGATCGTGACCGTGCTGTGCGACGGCGCCGTGCTGGCGCAGGGCACGCTGGACGAGGTGCAGGCGGACGAGCGCGTGATCGAGGTCTACCTGGGGCGCTGAGCACATGCTGAAAGTCAAGAACATCCACCAGTATTACGGCGGCTCCCACATCCTGAGGGATGTCAGCCTCGAGGCCACCGCCGGCAAGGTCACCGTGCTGCTGGGCCGCAACGGCGTGGGCAAGACCACCTTGCTCAAGTCGCTGATGGGCCTGGTGCCGATCAAGAGCGGCAGCATCGAATTCGACGGCGAGGCCATCCAGAAGAAGACGCCCTACGACCGCGCCCGTGCCGGCATCGGCTTCGTGCCGCAGGGCCGCGAGATCTTCGCCCGGCTCACGGTCGAGGAAAACCTGCGCATGGGCCTCGCCTACAAATCCGGCAGCACGCCCGTGCCCCCGGAGCTGTACGAGCTCTTCCCGGTCCTGAAGCAGATGCTCAACCGCCGCGGCGGCGACCTCTCGGGCGGCCAGCAGCAGCAGCTCGCCATCGCGCGCGCCCTGGCGCCCAAGCCCAGGCTGTTGATCCTCGACGAGCCCACGGAGGGCATTCAGCCGAGCATCATCAAGGACATCGGCCGCGTCATCCGCATGCTGGCCGATCGCGGCGACATGGCCATCATCCTGTGCGAGCAGTACTACGACTTCGCGCAGGAACTCGCCGACGACTACCTGGTGATGGAGCGCGGCGAAGTCATCGCGCGCGGCCTGGGCAAGGACATGGAGGCGCAGGGCGTGCGCCAGCTGGTCGCGATCTGAGCCTCGGGGAGTCGGCTGCGATCGGACATTCGTCCGATGGTGGAAGCGGGCCCGTGCGCCGACAGTACGGGTTCCCCTTCACTTCCATCCGGGCAACCCCATGAAGCAACTTCAACGCCTCAAACTCGTCGTCGCAACCCTGGCCATCGGCCTGTCTTTCTCCGCTGTCGCGGCCGCTCCCGCAGCCCCCAGCGTGGTCCTCGTCCACGGCGCCTTCGCCGACGGCTCGGACTGGGCCAAGGTCATTCCCCTGCTCCAGGCCAGGGGCGTCAATGTCGTGGCCGTGCAGAATCCGCTGACCTCGCTGGAAGATGACGTCGCCGCCGCCAAGAGGGTCATCGACGCGCAGCCGGGCAAGGTCGTGCTCGTCGGTCATTCGTGGGGCGGCACCGTCATCACCGAGGCCGGCGCCGACGACAAGGTCTCCTCGCTCGTCTATGTCGCGGCCTTCGCGCCGGACGCCGGGCAATCCGCGGGCGAACTCGGCAAGAACTTTCCCCCGCCGCCCGGCTTCGCTCACATCACGGCGGACGCCGCCGGCTTCCTCCGGCTGACGGCGGAGGGCATGAGCAAGCATTTCGCGCAGGACCTGCCCGCTTCCGTGACGGCCGTGATGACCGCCACGCAAGGCCCGATCCAGGCCAAGGCCTTCGAGCAGAAGGTCTCGGTCGCCGCATGGAAGACCAAGCCGTCCTGGTATGTCGTGACCGGGGCCGACCACATGATCCCGCCGGCGCAGCAGATCGACATGGCCAGGAGGATCGGTGCCCAGGTCACTACCCTGGCCACCAGCAGCCACGTGGCTCAGGACTCGCACCCCGACAAGGTGGCCGCGGTGATACTCGAGGCAGTCCGTCAATCCAGGTAGTTCCTCCGTGCCGTCCGCGCCCCGCATCCAGGTCTTCGACGCCATCAAGGCCCTCGCCTTCGTCGGCGACCTGAGCATGGGGCAGCCCATCGACCATTCGGCGCGCACCGCATGGATCGCATCACGGCTGGCGGCGGCGATCGACCGCGACGCGGCGACGCCGGGTCATGTGGCCTGCGTCTCGCTGCTGCGCTGGTCGGGTTGCACGGCCAACGCACCCGAGTTCTCCGACCTGCTGGGCGACGATGTCGGCGGGCGCCGCAGCATGCTGTCGACGGCATCGGCCAGCGCGGCGGCCCAGTTCGCCGGCTCGGTCGGCGCCCTGGCGCAGATCCATTGCGAGGTCTCGGGCGACATCGCCCGCACGCTCGGTCTGCCGCCGGCGGTCGAGCTTGCGCTCCGGCACATCTTCGAGAGCTTCGACGGGCCGGTGGATCCGGACGGCCGCGAAGCCCTGCGAACACCCGGCGAGGTGTTCATCGTCTCGATCGCGGGCGACCTCGAAATCTTCTCCCGCGTTCATGGGCTCGGCAACGCCCTGCGCTTCATCGGCGACAGGGCCGATGCGCGCTATCCGGCCTTCCTCGTGGATGCGGTGAGGCAGCATGCGGTGGACTGGCTCCACGCCCTGGAGCAGGGCGCGGCTGCCGCCGAGATGCAGGCCCCGGCCGCCATTCTGGGAGACGTGACGACGCCGCTCGAACTGATCGCCGACGTGATCGATCTCAAGCTGCCGTGGATGACCGGCTACTCGCGCCGGGTGGCGGATGCGGCTGTCCTCTGCGCGGCCGGCATGGGCCTGGGCGAGCTCCAGCAGGGGCGAGTGCAGCGCGCGGGACTGATCCATGGCATCGGCCGCGCGTCCGTCCCGAATCCGCTGTGGGACTCGCCCGGCGTTCGCAGCGAGGCCGACTTCGAGCGGCTGCGGCTCGTGCCCTATTGGACCGACCGGGCGGCGCGCCGCATCGAAGCCTTGAGGGCCGAGGCGGAGATCGCATCCTTCGTCGACGAACGCCTGGACGGCTCCGGCTTCTTTCGCGGCGCCAGGGGGCCATCGATCGACATCGAAGCCAGAGTGCTCGCGGTTGCCGCGCATTGGGTGGCCCTGCGCACGAGCCGGCCCGGCCGGGTGGCCTTGTCGGAGGCCGATGCCGCCGTCGCGCTGCGGCGCGAAGGCGAACGCGGCCGGCTCGATGCGTCCGCCATCTCGGCGTTGACCGGCGGGCAGCCCCGCGAAGCGGGTCCGACGCCGGCGCGGGAGGCGGCGCTTCTCTCGGATCGCGAAGTCGAGGTGCTGGGCCGCATCAGCCTCGGCGACAGCAACAAGGAGGCGGCCAGGTTCCTCGGCATCAGTCCCAGCACCGTGCGTGCGCACCTGGAGAACATCTTCCGCAAGCTGGGCTGCACCACGCGCGCCGCCGCCACGCTGAAGGCCATGACGCTCGGCTTGCTCTGAGCGTCGGCCGATGGCTTTCGCATCGCCCCGCGCTCACCCGAAGGTGAACACGTAGGCCTGCGCGCCCGGGTCCGCGAACTCGATCTCGAACAGCCGGTCCTTCTCGTTCGTCACCTGGCGAACCAGCTGGTAGAGGCGCTGCCCGTCGATGCATCCATGGCCCTGCGCGTCGGTGTCCGATCCGTGGTCCGCCAGCGGTGGCTTGCCATCCACCAGCACCCGGAAGCGCACCGGCTTCCCGTCGGCCGCGGGTCCGAGCACGAGGTGCAGGTCGCGCGCATGAAAGCGGTAGGCGATGCGGCCGTTCGGACCCGTGAGCACCGCGCGTTCGCGCTCCACCGTCCAATCGCCCGTCAGCGCCCACTGGTTGGTTCGCAGCGGCGAGACGGCCTGATAGACGTGCGAGCTGTCGTTCACGATGCCTCCCGGCGACGCGAAGCCCCGGGCTTGCGCATAGCCCAGATAGGTCTCTCCCGACAAGGGCAGCGTCGGGCTCGCCGCCGCCTGGACGCCCTGGCCTTGCGGCGAGACCAGCGTGGGGGGGATGCCCGTGTGTCCCGCCTCGGCCAGGAGTTGCTGGATGACCTCTTCCGACTTGTCGTACTGGTTCTCGCCGAACTGGTGGTGGCGGATGCGGCCCTGCGCGTCGATGAAGTAGAACGCGGGCCAGTACTGGTTGCCGAATGCGCGCCAGATCGCGAAATCACTGTCGACGGCCACGGGGAAGCCGACACCGAGATCGCGCGCGGCCTTGTGCACGTTGGACGAGCGCTTCTCGAAGGCGAACTCGGGCGAATGCACGCCGATGACCACCAGGCCCGCATCCTTGTACTTCTCGGCCCATGCGCGAACGTAGGGCAGGGTGCGCAGGCAGTTGATGCAGGAGTAGGTCCAGAAGTCGACCAGCACCACCTTGCCGCGCAGGGCCTCGGGCGTCAGCGGCGGCGAGTTGATCCATTCGGTGGCGCCTGCCAGCGATGGAAACGTGCCTTCCGTCGCGAGGGTGCGCGCCGGAATGGGCGAGAGGGTCGCCGCCGTCCGCATCAGGCCACCTTCCTCGGCGCGCGCTTGCGTGTCTGCGCGCGTCGGCGGTGGCTTCGGGGGTGCGATCTTCTCGACCAGCGACTGCTCCAGTTCCGACGCGCCTGCGAAGGAGATCCGGCTGAGCACGCTGGTATCCAGGCCCAGCGCGATGGCGCCGACCCCGGCCAGCACCGCGACCCCGGCGGCCCGCCGGACCCACTCGCCGGTGTGGAGCGATCGCTTCATGACCGAGAACAGGCGCCCCCCGAACAGCAGCGCCGCCGCCAGCGAGGTGCATGCGCCGGCGGCGTAGGCCAGCAGCAGGAGCGAGGTGCCGGCGCTGGCGCCGTTGATGGCCGCGCCCGTCAGGATCAGGCCGAGGATCGGACCCGCGCACGGCGCCCACAGCAGGCCGGTGCCGACGCCCAGCAGCACGGGCGTGAGGATGGATGCGCGCGCGGAGGCCTCGTGCGGCCGCGATTCGGACAGGCGAACGCCCAGCGCCACGAGCGGCCGGCTCATGCGGTCCGCCAGGGATGGGAACAGCAGGGTGACGCCGAACACCGCCAGCAGCGCGATCGCCGCCTGGCGCCCATACTGGTTGGCCGCCACCGCCCAGCCGCCGCCCACCGCGGCCAGCGACGCGATGGCGGCGAAGGCCAGCGCCATGCCCAGCAGCATCGGCAGGCCGTGCGACCTGAACGGCCGGTCGGCGCGCGCGAACACGAAGGGGAGAACCGGCAGGATGCACGGGCTCAGGATGGTGAGCGCGCCGCCGATGTATGCAACGATCAGTGTGAACATGGTCTTGCCGTGGTGAAGTGGCGTGCTCAGGCCGGGGCTTGGGCGAGCGTGTCGATCGTGAGCCGGGCCTCGAGCCCGCCTTCGCTGCGGTTGCGCAGCGCCAGCTCCGCGCCCATGGCCATCGCCAGCTGATGCGCGATCGCCAGCCCCAGGCCCGTGCCTCCGGTGCTGCGGTTGCGCGAGCTCTCCACGCGGTAGAAGGGCTTGAGCACGGCATCCAGCTGGTCGGGCGGGATGCCCGGGCCGTTGTCGATCACGCTGACGACCAGGCGCCGCCCATCGGCCTGCACGCGGATGCGCACGTCGCTGCCGAATTTCAGCGCGTTGTCCGTGAGGTTGACCAGAATCCGGCGCAAGGCATTGGGACGCGTCACGACCGGCTCGCCGATCCGCCCTTCCAGTTGCACCTGCTGCCCCGCATCCTCATAGTCGGCGACGATGCTCTCGAACAGGGCGTCGGCATCGATGCGGCAGGCCGGCTCGGTGGTGCCGTGCAGCGTGCGCGCGTAGGTGATGCCTTCCCTCACCAGCGTGTTCATGACGTCCAGGTCCTGCCGGAACTTCACCCGGTCCTGCTCGCTGTCCATCAGGTCGGTGCGCAGGCGCAGGCGGGTGATCGGCGTCTGCAGGTCGTGCGAGATCGCCGCCAGGATCTCGACGCGCTCGGCCATGTAGCCGGCGATCCTCGCCTGCATGGCGTTGAACGCGCGTGCCGCGTGCGCCACCTCGGTGGGCCCGGCTTCTTCCAGCTTGCGGGCCTTCAGGTCGGGCCCCAATTCGTCGGCCGCGGCGGCGAGCTGCGCCAGCGGCCGCGTGACGAGGCGAACGGCGAGCCATGCGCAGAGCGCGAGCACCACCAGCTGGAACCCGAGCACCCACATGACCCAGGTCGACACCGGCATCTCCACGCGCCTTGCATGGACGATCAATGCGCTGCCGTCCGTCAACCGGACCTGGATCCGCAGATCGCCGCGCGGTCCGCCGACCTCGGCCGTGCGGACCACCTCGAAGGGACGCAGCGCATTGACGATGGTCTGCACGAAGTCATGCGGGAAACCCGGCGCGGGTTCGGGCCCCGTCACCGTCCCGCCGAGCTGGAAGCGGTAGTTGCGGCGTTCCAGGCGGCCGAGCCAGCTTTCGCGCTCGGCCGCCGGCAGACGGTCCAGGATGGCGACCGAACTGGCGATGTCGGTTTCCACGCCGGTCATCATCAGGTTGCGAAGCGCCTCGCCGCGCTCATAGCGGATCGACGCGAAGGTCAGCAGCTGCGCGATCGCCAGACCCACGACGATGATCAGCGTCACGCGGGCGAACAGGCTGCGGGGGACGAGCCGGCGCAGGCCCTCGGCGCGGCTGTCGTTCATGGCGCCGGCGAAGGATGGGTCGATGACGCGGCGCAATGGATTCTCCAGGCGGTTGAGGACAGGGGCGGTCGGGCGTGCGGACGATGCACAGCCCGGTTTATAGGCCCCGCGACGCCCTGCGGGGCCCGGTCATGTACGCCTGTGTATCCGGCCCGCCGGGCCACACAGTAAATTTCAGTGGGCCGGATACACAGACATACAAAGGCCCGGCCTCCGGGCGATGGGCGGGCTACATTTCGGGGCATAGCGCTCCCGCTCCATGCCAACCGCCATGCTCCAACAGCCCGCCGACCACATCCTTATCGTTGACGACGACCGGGAGATCCGTGAGTTGCTCACCACCTACCTGGTCAAGAACGGCCTTCGGGTGGCCGCCGTGCCGACCGGCCGCCACATGCGCGCGGCGCTGGAGGAATCGGGCCCCTTCGACCTGATCATTCTCGACCTGATGTTGCCGGGCGAAGACGGCCTGACGCTCTGCCGCGACCTGCGCACGGGCAAGTACAAGGCCACGCCCATCCTCATGCTGACCGCTCGCAGCGAGGAGGCCGACCGCATCCTCGGTCTCGAAATGGGGGCCGACGACTACCTGGCCAAGCCCTTTGCCGCCAGGGAACTGCTCGCGCGCGTGCGCGCCGTGCTGCGCCGCACGCGCATGCTGCCGCCGAACATGGGATCGACCGAGTCGGCCCGCAACCTCGCCTTCGGCGAATGGACGGTGGACACCACGGCGCGGCACCTGCTCGACGAGAGCGGGGTCATGGTGGCCTTGAGCGGTGCGGAGTACCGGCTCCTGCGGGTCTTCCTCGACCATCCGCAGAAGGTGCTCAGCCGAGACCAGCTGCTGAGCCTGACCCAGGGCCGGGAAGCGGAGCTCTTCGAACGCTCGATCGACCTGCTGGTCAGCCGCCTGCGCCAGCGCCTGCGCGACGATGCGCGCGAGCCGCGCTACATCAAGACGGTGCGAAGCGAAGGCTATGTCTTCGCGTCGACGGTCGAGGCGCGGGACTAGGGCGTGTTAACACTATTTGACTTGAAGGTACGGGCTGCGAGAAAATCCGTGCATGGAAATCACGCCAGCGCAGTTCGCCCAGATCGAGCATTGTTTGCCCACGCAGCGGGGCAATGTCAGCTTGTCCAACCTGGATGTGTTGAAT
>NZ_JBFTPS010000038.1:0-65657 GCF_056398605.1 Variovorax sp. 01T432 | reverse complement strand
GTCTCGTTCTTGACCTTGCCGTCCTCGCGGTAGCTGCGGCGTAGCAGGTGGGTGCGATAGACCTGGTCCTTGTACTTGCGGGTCGTAGTGACGACGTGAGCGGTTCCGGTGCGGGCTGCCATGAATGCCAATATATACAACAAGAGCCACAATGTCAACTATTTAGTGACTACATATTGACACCAAAAAAATCCTCCGAAGAGGAGGATTCGTGAACCACGACAACCACTTGCCGCTTCTCGAGTGACTACGAAGTACAAGGAACTTCAGGCTAGAGAGCCTGGCTCTTCGCGGGAGTGTCAGGCACCGTCGAGTTCGCGATGCCGCTTGAGCGCGGCCCAGCGTGCGCCGAAGCCTCGCGCGAGTTGCTCCACCAGGAAGACCGAGCGATGCTGCCCGCCGGTGCAACCGATCGCGACCGTGACATAGCTGCGATGATCGCGCGCCAGCGCGTCGAGCCAGCGCTCGAGAAACTGCTCGATGTCACCGTACATGCGGGCAACATCTTCATGCCCGCGCAGCCATTCGATCACCGGTGTATCCCGCCCGGTCAGCGGGCGAAGCGTGGGCACATAGTGCGGGTTGGGCAGCATGCGAACATCGAACACGTAGTCGGCATCGAGTGGCACGCCGCGCTTGAAGGCGAAGGACTCGAACACGAGCGTGAGGGTGCTTTCCGGCGCTGAAATCAGTGCCTTGATGTAGCTCTGCAGCTGAGCCGGACGGATGATGCTGGTATCGATCACGTCCGCGCCGTCGCGCAAGTCCGCCAACAGCTCTCGCTCGAGCTCGATAGCCTGCATCAACACGCGCTGCTGCTCGGGCGCATCGGTACGGCCTTCCTGCCGGGAGAGAGGATGCCGCCGCCGCGTCTCGGAGTAGCGGCGCACCAATGCATCGCTGGTCGAATCGAGGAACAAGGAGCGCAACAGGACGCCCTCGCGCCGGAGTCCTTCAAGCTGCTGCGGCACGAGCGGCAGGGACACACCGCTTCGCACGTCCATGGCTATCGCGACGCGGGCCGCTTGCTGCTGGCGCTGCAGGGCGACAAACGGTGCCAGCAACTCGGGCGGCAAGTTGTCGACGCAGTAGTAACCCGCATCCTCGAGCGCATGCAGGGCGACCGATTTGCCCGATCCGGACATGCCAGTGATCAGCACTAGCTCAAGACTCATGACGATGTCTCCGGCGCTTTCTTGCCCAGCATTTCGCGCGCATGCGCGAGCGAGGTCTGCGAAACGTGCTCACCGCCCAGCATGCGGGCGATTTCGCGCGTGCGGCTGTCATCGTCGAGCACCGACACGCCGCTCTCGGTTCGGAGGCCGTCCTCGCCCTTGACTGTGATCTGTCGCTTCGCGACCACCAGATGATGGTCTGCACAGGCCGCAACCTGCGGCAGATGGGTGACCGCGAGCACTTGCCGATCGCGGCCGAGCTGTCTCATGAGCTGTCCCACGGTCTCGGCCACTGCGCCCCCCACGCCTGCGTCGACTTCGTCGAAGATCAGCGTCTGCGCGGCGCCGAGTTCGCTGGTTGTCACCGCGATGGCCAGCGCGATACGGGAGAGTTCGCCGCCCGAGGCTACCTTGCCGATGGGTCGCGGCGTGCTGCCGGGATGGCCGCTCACGAGGAAGGCGATGTCTTCGAGGCCGGCCCGACTCGGCTCGGCCAGCATTTGCAATGCGACCTCGAAACGGCCGCCTTGCATGCCGAGGCCTTGCATCGCTTGCGTGACGGCTTGCCCCAACCGAGGAGCGGCCTGCTTGCGCGCCTTGGCCACCACCTTGGCTTCCTTCATATAGGCCAGCTGTGCTGTCTGCTCCGCGCGCTCCAGCGCCTCTAGGTCGCCTTGTGCGTCGAGTGCCTGCAGTTCGTCCTGCCAGCCGGCAAGCAAGGCCGGCAGCTCGGCGGGTGGCCGTCGGTGACGGCGCGCGAGCGACATCCAGAGGCCCATCCGCTCGTCCAATTCCGCGAGCCGCTCGGGGTCGGTGTCGGCCTGCCGGAGGTAACCGTGCAGCGAATGCGCAGCATCGGCGGCCTGTGCCACGCTGGATGCCAGGACTTCGGCCAGTACCTTGAATTCGGGCTCGATGTGCTCACAGCTCTGAAGCAGCGTCACGGCGCGGCCTAGCGCGACGAGCGCGCCGCTGTCGTCGTCCTCCAGTGCGGTGGAAGCACCTTCCGCCGCGTCGATGAGTGCCTGTGCATTGGAGATGCGGGTGTGGCTGGCGGAGAGTTCATCCCACTCATCCGCGCCGGGGGCCAGTTTCATCACTTCTGCAACCTGCCACTGGAGGCGTTCGCGTTCGCGCTGCAGCGAGTCCTGGGCCGAACGCGCGTTTTCCAGCGCCGACATCGCCTGCCGCCAGCCTTGCCAGGCGCTCTCGAGTGCCAGCGTGCGGATGCCTGCATACGCGTCGAGCAGACCGCGAACAGCCTCGGGCCGGGTCAGGCTTTGCCAGGCGTGCTGACCATGAATATCCAGCAAGCGATCACCGAGATCGCGCAACTGGGTAGCGGTTGCGGGGCTCCCATTGATCCAGCCCCTGCTGCGACCCTGGAGGTCGACCGTGCGGCGCAGCAACAGAGCGTCGCCCGCGTCGAAGCCGCCTTCGTCCAGCCACGCAGCCAAGTCAGGATCGGCGTCGAACTCTGCGCTGACGTCCAGACGCTCGGCGCCTTCGCGCACGGCGCCGGCATCGGCGCGGTTGCCAAGCGCAAGTTGGAGCGCGTCGATCAGTATGGATTTGCCCGCCCCAGTCTCACCGGTGAGGACGGTGAATCCCGTGGAGAAATCGAGTTCGAGTGCGCGCACGATCACGAAATCGCGCAGCGCTATGCGTCGCAGTGCCACGTCAGGAACCTCCTTCGTTCCAATGCAGTTTCTTGCGCAGAGTGTCGAAATAGCTCCAGCCCTTTGGGTGCAGGAATCGCACCCGAAAGTCCGAGCGGCGAACCACGACCCGGTCGCCGATCGCGAGGGAGGCGAGCGATTGCATGTCGAAATTGGCGCTCGCATCTCGACCGCCCACGAGTTCGATCGAGACTTCTTCCGCGTCCGGGAGCAGGATCGGACGATTGGAGAGCGTGTGCGGCGCGATTGGAGCCAGCACCCACCCCGGAACCGCTGGGTGCAGGAGCGGCCCGCCGGCAGAAAGCGCGTAGGCGGTCGAGCCGGTAGGGGTGGCAATGATCAAGCCGTCGGCGCGCTGGTTGGCCACGAAATGGCGGCCGACCGACACGCGCAATTCGACCATGCCGGAAGTGGCCCCACGGTTCACGACCACGTCGTTCATGGCGAGGGCATCGAAGACCGACACCCCATCCCGCATGACCTGCGCGCTCATCAGGCTGCGGTGGTCCTCCTCGTACTCGCCGGCCATCATCGGGATCAGCGTTGCCTGGTACTGGTCGAGGGAAATGTCTGTGATGAAGCCGAGCCGGCCGCGGTTGATGCCAATCAGCGGAACACCATAGGGAGCGAGCCGGCGCCCGATGCCGAGCATGGTCCCGTCGCCGCCGACCACCAGACCCAGATCGCATTGCTGGCCGATTTCTTCGACCGTGAGGGCCTTGAAGCGACTCGCCTCGACCTCCTCGATGTGCGATCGCTCTACGGACACCTCGCAACCCTGGGCTTCGAGAAAGGTGCCGATGCCTTCCATCACGTTGTCCAGGGCGCCAGCCTGCGCTTGAGCGCCGGAAGCCTGGTATTTGCCGATGAGGGCGACGTGCCGAAAGCAGGAGGTCATCTACAAATTACAACATTAAAATCTGTCAATGCTGGACGATCGTGCCAAGTTGCTGCTCAGGGCTCTGGTTGAGCGCTACATTGCCGATGGACAGCCGGTGGGCTCCCGCACGCTTTCGAAAGCGTCGGGGCTGGAACTTTCACCGGCGACCATCCGCAACGTCATGTCCGATCTCGAGGCGCTGGGGTTGATCGCCAGTCCCCACACGTCGGCCGGCCGCATTCCCACCACGCGCGGCTATCGGCTCTTCGTCGACACCATGCTCACGGCGCAGCGCGAGCAATTTCCCGCCGCTAGCCTTGCGCCGGACCAGCCGCAGAAGGTGATTGCGAATGCGGCCAACTTGTTGTCGAACCTCTCGCAGTTTGTCGGCGTGGTCATGGCGCCGCGCCGCGCATCGGTGTTTCGGCAGATCGAATTCCTGCGGCTCTCCGATCGCCGGCTTCTCGTGATCATCGTGGCGCCCGACGGCGACGTGCAGAACCGCGTGATCTTTCCGGAGGCGGACTATTCGCAGTCGCAACTCGTCGAGGCATCCAACTACATCAATACGCACTACGCCGGCTTGTCAATAGAGCAGGTGCGGGATCGCCTTCAGTCTGAAGTCGAGCAATTGCGTGGAGAGATTGCCGCTCTGATGCAGGCCGCGGTCAAGGTGAGCTCCGAGGTGATGACAGAAGCCCAGGACGAGGTGGTGATCGCTGGAGAGCGCAACCTTCTCGCGGTTTCCGATTTCTCTGGCGACATGGGGCACCTGCGACGGGCATTCGAGTTGTTCGAGCAGAAGGCGCAGCTGATGCGACTGCTGGATGTGTCGAGCCAGGCGGAGGGCGTTCGCATCTTCATCGGCGGCGAGAGCCAAGTGGTGCCTTTCGATGACCTCTCCATCGTGAGCGCGAACTACGAGGTCGACGGGCAGGTCGTCGGAACGCTGGGCGTCATCGGTCCCACGCGCATGCCCTACGACCGCATGATCCAGATCGTCGACATCACGTCGAAGCTGGTCAGCAACGCGCTGAGCCATCGCAAGTAGCGAGACCAGGGCTCCCCCGCCACTAGAATCCCTGATGCGTGGGCCGTTAGCTCAGTTGGTTAGAGCAGCGGACTCATAATCCGTTGGTCGATGGTTCAAGCCCATCACGGCCTACCACCGCATTCATTGTCGGCAGATCGTTAGGGTCCCGAATGGATGCTATAATCGCAAGCTGTGCGGCTGTAGCTCAGTTGGATAGAGTACTTGGCTACGAACCAAGGGGTCGTGGGTTCAATTCCTGCCAGCCGCACCACTCTCTTAGAGGGTCAGAACGTTAGCGTCCTGACCCTCTTTCTTTTTTGGGAGTCCGGTCGTATCCAGTCCGTTCACCGCCTGACACGTGAGCCTGCCGGCGCCAAGCGGGACCGCTGTGCGCCGACATTCGGTTCACCGCCTGCCCGACGGATGAATGGCAGTCACGGGCGAGCCCCGCGATTTGCGCCTGTGCTGCAGACAGTGGGCGAACTCGCGACGTAGTGCCCGGCGGTCTTCGGCCTGTTCAGGATCGCGCCTGCCGCGACGCCAGAGTCGGATACCTTATGAATCCGTCACCGCGCCACAAACTTTGCGATCAGAGCCGCGGCAATCATCACAATGGCAGCGATCAAGAGGTTTCGGCGCCAGCCAGCGCGATGCTGGTTGAGTTGTTCCAACCGGTGGCGCGACGTCAGGGCATCGAGCCGGGAGGGGATCGTATCGGGCTCTTCCTCGGAAAAGCGATTATGGTTATCCAAGCGTCGTTCTGCCATGGCTGCAAATGTTGGGAGGAAGATTAAATAGAAGGGGGTGCCAGGCGACGCCAGGCGACCCTCAAAGTCACAGGGCGGCAAGAGAGTTCAAGGCCCACGCGAAGGCCAGAAACAGGCCAACGATCAGCCCTGCATTTCTCCATGCGAACGAGTGCGCCGTGGCGCGGGCGGTGCTCGGCCACTGACGAAGTGGGCGCAAGTTGAAGTGCTCGGCGTCTGCTGCGGCTGGGGCAAGATCAGCATGGCTATGATTTTTCATGTAACTATTTTAGTTACATGAATACATAAGTTCTCACACATTCATGTGATGCCAGCACGCCTTTTCGTGACTTATTGCCGATCGATAGGAGCGCAGCATTTGATGGCAGTTCATTTGGGACTTATTGCGATGAGCAAGGCATTCACCAAGGAAGACGACTCGGACGACGACGATGACGGCGTCGGAGCCTCGCCTGTGCTCCCGTCCGGGGGCAAGAACTACATGACGCCCCAGGGCTACGCTCGACTGCGTTCGGAGTTGCTCGAATTGATGGACGTCGAGCGACCCAAGGTGGTCGAGGCAGTCCACTGGGCGGCCAAGAATGGCGATCGGTCAGAGAACGGCGACTACATCTACGGCAAGAGGCGGCTGCGCGAGATTGATCGTCGGATTCGCTTTCTCACCAAACGCCTGGAGATCGCGGAAGTGACCGACCCCTCCGTGCACCACGGCAGCGATCAGGTCTTCTTCGGCGCTACCGTGCGCTATGAGGACGAGAGCGGCAATGCGCGAACCGTGACTATCATGGGCATCGACGAGGCCGACAGCGCGAAGTCGCAGGTCAGCTGGATCTCGCCGATTGCGCGGGCGCTGCTGAAGTCCCGCGAGGGCGATCTGGTCAAGCTGGCGACGCCGGGTGGCATTCACGAAATCGAAGTGCTGGCGGTCAGCTACCCGTCGTCACCCCTGCCTTCGCCCGACTCGCGCTGAGTCCGATCCGATCAGGGCGCGGGCACCGTTCGCGCAGCCGCGAGCACGGACGGGGTGCGCCGTGCGGCCCTGAGCACCGAATCCAGGTGCGCGCGATCGCGCACCGCCACCACGAAACGCAGGTCCGTCGAGTCCTGGGGCGTCTCGTCGGCCATCTCCACATGCGTGATGTCGGCCTCCGCGTCCGACAGTGTCGACGCGACGCGCGCCAGGACGCCTTTGTCGTTGCGCACGGTGATGACCACGCCTGTCTCGAAGGTGCGGACCGGGTCATCGGCCCATTCCACCGCGAAGAAACGCTCGCTGTCCTTGTGGCGCAGGCGTTGCCCGACGCCACACGCTTCGGTATGCACCACCAGCCCTTCGCCATGCCCGAGGTAGCCCATGATCGGGTCGTCGGGAATAGGGCGGCAGCAGAGCGCGAATCGCACCGAGGAATTCTCGCTTCCGTCCAGCGTGACCGCGCCCTGCGAGACCGCCTCGTGCGCGGTGAAGCGCTCCCGGCTCAGCATCAGCGCGTCTGGCTTCTCGCCCCGTTCCGCCAGCAATGCCATGAGCCGCTTCGCCACAATACTGGCGATCCGCTTGCCGAGCCCAATGTCGGTGAGGAGCTCCGAGCGGCTGCGATTGCCGGTGAATCGCAGCAGCTTTTCCCACATGGACTGGTGTTCCGCATCGTCGTCCGGCAGCGTGCCCAGGCCCTCCGCGCGCAATGCCTGCGCGAGCAGCTTTTCACCCAGACCTTCGGATTCGGCATGGGCCAGGGTCTTGAGATAGTGGCGAATCTTCGAGCGTGCACGACCGGTTCTGACGAAACCGAGCCAGGCCGGATTCGGGGTCGAAACCGGGGCGGTGATGACCTCGACCACATCACCGTTCTTGAGCTCGGTGCGCAGGGGGACCTGGTCGCCGTTGATGCGGGCCGCCGATGTGTGGTCGCCGATGTTGCTGTGAATGGCGTATGCGAAGTCCACGACAGTCGCACCGCGCGGCAGCGCCATGATCTGACTCTTGGGCGTGAATACGTAGACCGCGTCGGGGAACAGATCGACTTTGACGTGATCCCAGAATTCGGCGGCATCCCGCGTTTCGTCCTGGATATCGAGCAACGACTGGAGCCACTTGGCGCCGAGGCGCTCGCTCGTCGCAGCGCTGGGCTCCGCGGCCTTATAGAGCCAATGGGCGGCGACGCCGGATTCGGCCACGACGTGCATGGCTTCGGTGCGCAATTGAAACTCAACGTTGACGCCGGCGGGCCCCACCAGCGTGGTGTGCAGAGACTGGTAGCCGTTGAGCTTCGCGATCGCGATGTGGTCCTTGAACTTGCCGGGCAGCGGCTTGTACATCTGATGAAGGATTCCGAGACCCGTGTAGCAGGCGATCACCGATGGCACGATCAGACGAAAACCGTAGATGTCGGTCACCTGGGCGAAGCTGAGGTGTTTCTCGTCCATCTTGCGGTAGATGGAGTAGAGCGTCTTCTCGCGACCCGCGATTCGCACGCTCATGCCGGCTGCCGCGAAAGCGGCCTCCAATTCCTGCTGGACCTTCTGGATCAGGTCGCGACGGCGCCCGCGCGCCTTGGCCACTGCCTTCGAAAGGATCGCATATCGCCACGGCCGGAGGTGGCGGAACGAGAGGTCCTGAAGTTCCCTGTAGGTCTGGTTGAGCCCCAGCCGGTGCGCGATGGGCGCGTAGATATCGAGGGTTTCGCTCGAGATCCGTGCCCATTTTTCGCGCGGTGCATCGGCGAGCGTGCGCATGTTGTGCGTCCGGTCCGCCAGCTTGACGAGAATGACCCGCACGTCGCGCGCCATGGCCAGCAGCATCTTGCGAAACGATTCCGCCTGATTCTCTTCGCGGGTATTGAAGCGAAGCTTGTCCAGCTTCGTGAGGCCATCGACAAGCTCCGCGACCGGCGCTCCGAAGCGCTCGATGAGCTCGGACTTCGTCACCCCGCAATCCTCGATGGCATCATGCAGCAGGGCCGCCATCAAGGCCTGCGCATCGAGCTTCCATTCCGCGCATTGCGCGGCGACCGCGATCGGATGCGTGATGTAGGGCTCGCCGCTGTTGCGCAGCTGTCCCAGGTGCGCCTCGTCGGCAAAACGGTATGCGCGACGCACCAGCTCGATGTCGTCCGCGCTCAAATAGTCGAGCCGAGCCGTCAGCGCGGCAAAACTGGCGGCCGCCGCGTTCAACGCCGCCGGCGTGGGCCGGGGCGTGCCTTGGGGGGCATCTGAAGGAGACTTGACAACCGCGCTCATGCTTGCCACTTTAGCGTGACAGCCGTAGGGACGCGCTCCGCGTCAGGAACAGCCACAAAAAGCCACAAAAAAAGCACCGCGCGCGGTGCTTCCTTGTTGCTCAGTGACATCAGATCAGCCGGGTACCTTCTTCAGCATCTCCAGGCCGATCTTGCCTTCGGCGATCTCGCGCAAGGCCGTGACACCCGGCTTGTTCTTGCTTTCGATCTTGGGGGCGTGGCCCTGGCTCAGCATGCGCGCACGGTAGGTCGCGGCCAGCACGAGCTGAAAGCGGTTGGGAATGTGTACAAGGCAATCTTCGACGGTAATGCGGGCCATGAGGATCTTTCGCTTTGTGGGCAGGATGAGCGGGTCAGGGGATGTTCAGCGCGGCGAAGGTGTCGGCGCGCGCGCGGCGCTGTGCGGAATACCGAAGCCGCTGGGCGTGGACAATCGCTTTCAGGTCGAAAAGTGCGCGCTCAAATAACTCGTTGATTATAACGAAATCGAACTCACTGGCGCGTGCCATCTCTTCGGCGGCATTCTGAAGTCTCAGTTCGATGACGGCCGCACTGTCCTCCCCGCGCCGCTCGAGCCGGGAGCGCAGTTCCTCCCAACTCGGCGGCAGGATGAAGATCATGACCGCATTGGCAAATGTCTTGCGGATCTGGATCGCCCCCTGGAAGTCGATCTCGAGGATCACATCGGCGCCCTGCGCGATGCGCTCTTCGATGGCCTTCTTCGAGGTGCCGTAGCGCTGGCCATGAACATGCGCCCACTCCACGAAGGCGTCGGATTCGACCATTGCGTCGAATTCCGAATGCGACGTGAAGAAATATTCGCGCCCATGTTTTTCCTGGCCGCGGGGGGGGCGGGTGGTGTGCGAAACCGAGGGTTGCACCGCGGAGTCGAGCTCCATCAGGGCTTTGACCAGACTTGATTTGCCGGCACCGCTGGGCGCCGCAACCACGAAGATGTTGCCGGGGTAGTCCATGCGTTCTCAGCTTATTCGATGTTCTGCACCTGCTCGCGCATTTGCTCGATCAGCACCTTCATGTCGACCCCGATGCGCGTGAGCTCGAGCGTTGCCGATTTCGAGCCCAGCGTATTGGCTTCGCGATGCAGTTCCTGGATCAGGAAGTCCAGGCGCTTGCCGATCTCCCCGCCTTTCTTGATCAGGCGTTCGATCTCGTCGAGATGCGAATTGAGGCGCGTCAGCTCCTCGGCGACGTCGATGCGGATCGCGAAAGCCGTGGCTTCGCTCAGCGCGCGATCCTGGGCCGCTTCGGGCGGCGTGCCGCCGCCCAGGCCCATGGCCTCGGTCCAGCGTTCAAGAAAGCGCGTTCGCTGCTGCTCGACCAACTGGGGCACCAGCGGCAGAGCCTGGGTTGCGAGCTTGCGCAACTGCCCGAGGTGGTCCAGGAGCATCTTGGCGAGGCGCGCGCCTTCGCGCTCGCGAGCTGAGAGGAGCGCCTTGAGCGTCTTTTCAGTCACTTCGCTCAGCTCCGCACCCCAGTCGCCGCGCATCGTGGAATCGCCGGCCGCAAGCCGGAGCACGTCCGCCACGCTGAGATCCCTCGCGGCAGGCAACCAGGCCTTGATGCTGTCCTGCACGCCATTGAGCCGCTGCAGCAATCGGGTGGACGGCTCGCTGATGCCCGCGGTGGCGGAGCTCTCGAGCGAGGCGCGCAATTCGACCTTGCCGCGCTTGAGTCGGCCGGTGAGCAACTCACGCAAGGCCGTTTCGTGCTGGCGCAGTTCCTCGGGCAATTTGAAGGTGAGGTCAAGAAACCGGCTGTTGACCGAGCGGATTTCGACCCCAAGCCGGCCTGCGGAAGGGGGCCGCGCATCGCCTTCGGAGTGGGTGCCTGTGGGGCCGTTCTGGCCGCTGGCATACCCGGTCATGCTGTAAACTGGCATTGCGCCTCGCTGAGAAGTTTGTTTGCGTGCACCGAGACGACGGCACAGCGTTCGCTTGCCGCACCATTGCCTTCGGGCGAAACTCCCGGATTATGTCAAAGGTCAAACCCTCGCCCCTTCTGCCCGACACGGTGATAGGTGGATATCGCGTCGTGCGCCGGCTTTCCGCCGGTGGCTTCGGTGTTGTCTACCTTGCGGTCGACCACAGTGGCCAGCAGGTCGCCATCAAGGAATATCTTCCGTCCTCGCTGGCTACGCGGGGTACCGGCGAGCTTGCGCCCCAGGTCTCGCCGGAGAAGCTTTCCCTCTATCGGTTGGGGTTGAAGAGCTTCTTCGAGGAAGGGCGCTCGCTGGCGCAGATATCCCATGCCTCGGTGGTCAGCGTCCTCAACTTCTTCCGCGAAAACGAGACCGTCTACATGGTGATGAACTACCTGGAGGGCGCGACCCTGCAGGATTTCGTCGTGACTGCGCGCGACCTGAAGAAGCAGAAGGTCTTCCGCGAGTCCACCATCCGGTCGCTGTTCGACGAGATCCTGCGCGGCCTGCGCATCGTGCACCAGCACAAGATGCTGCACCTGGACATCAAGCCCGCCAACATCTTCGTGACCGACGACGATCGCGCCGTGATGATCGATTTCGGCGCCGCGCGCGAGGTGTTGTCCAAGGAGGGCAACTTCATTCGCCCGATGTACACGCCCGGCTTCGCCGCGCCCGAGATGTACCGCCGGGATTCCTCCATGGGCCCCTGGACCGACATCTACGCCATCGGCGCCTGCATCTATGCCTGCATGCAGGGCTATCCCCCCAACGACGCGCCACAACGCATCGAGAAGGACCGGCTCGGACTGTCGCTCTCGCGCCTTCGCGGCATCTACTCCGACAACCTGATCGAGGTGGTCGAATGGTGCATGTCCCTTGACCCTCTTTCTCGTCCGCAGTCGGTGTTCGCGCTGCAGAAGGAGTTGAGCCGCGAGGGCGAACGTCGCTACACCAAGCTCACGGTCGGCGAGAAGGTCCGGCTTTCGATCGACAACATGCGTTCGTTCGAGAAGAAGGGGCTGCCCAAGGCGGCCGCACCCACGACGCGTCCCGCATGAAATTCTCTGTCTTCCAAGTCAGCCGAAAGGGCGGTCGCCTCAAGAACGAAGACCGCATGGGCTATTGCTACACCCGCGAGTCCGGCTTGTTCGTGCTCGCGGACGGCATGGGCGGTCATCCCGAAGGCGAAGTGGCAGCCCAACTGGCCTTGCAGTCCATTGCGGCGCTCTATCAGCGCGAGGCGCGGCCAATCGTCAAGGACGTGAAGGCCTTCCTGACCGCATCCGTGATGGCCGCGCACCAGCAGATCATGCGGTACGCAGGCAACAAGGGCATGCTCGATACGCCGCGGACGACCGTGGTCGCGGCCGTGCTGCAGGGCACGACGGCCACTTGGATTCACTGCGGCGATTCGCGGCTCTACGTGGTGCGCGATGGCGCACTGCTCACCCGCACGCGCGACCACTCCCATGCGGAACGGCCGCGCGCCAACGCCGGCGCCGAAGCCGTCAACCGCAATCTCCTGCTCACCTGCCTGGGCTCGCCGACGACACCGTTGTTCGACGTCTCCGCGCCCCTTCAGTTGCAGCGCGGGGACCGCATCATGCTGTGTTCGGACGGCCTGTGGGGTGTGCTGGACGACGCCGTGATTGTCCATACCCTCTCCTCGGGCAAGCCGGTATCCGACGCGGCGCCCGATCTCGCGGAAATGGCCCTGCGCAACGGCGGCTCCCACAGCGACAACGTCACCCTGATCGCCCTCGAGTGGGAGACCCCCGACGCAACGGGCGAGGGGCGCGGTGTTTCCACCGACAGCATCAGCGATGGCGTTTTCGCCTCGACCATCCAGGCTGGAATGCCATCCGATAGCGAACTCGACGATCTTGACGAGGACGCCATCGAGCGCTCCATCGCCGAGATCAACGAGGCGATACGACGCTCCGCCGCGCGCAAGGCGTAGGCCGCCAGTCCCCCCATTTCCCCTTCTCTGCCCTTTTTTGCCATGACAGCCTTTGTAAGAAGCGGCGGCCGCGCCGTCGACCAGTTGCGCCCCGTGCGCATCACCCGCGGATTCACCATCCACGCCGAGGGCTCGGTGCTGATCGAGTTCGGGCAGACCCGCGTGCTGTGCACGGCGTCGGTCGAGGAAAAGGTCCCGCCGCATAAGCGCGGCAGCGGCGAGGGATGGGTCACGGCCGAGTACGGCATGCTCCCGCGCGCCACCCACACGCGCAGCGACCGGGAGGCGGCACGCGGCAAGCAAAGCGGCCGCACCCAGGAAATCCAGCGCCTCATCGGCCGTTCGATGCGCGCCGTGTTCGACCTTGCCGCGCTGGGCGAACGCACCATCCATCTCGACTGCGACGTGCTTCAGGCAGATGGCGGCACCCGCACCGCCGCGATCACCGGCGCCTTCGTCGCGGCGCAGGACGCTGTCAGCAAGCTGCTGGCGGAGGGCAAGATCCCCGTGTCGCCCATTCGCAGCCATGTGGCCGCGATCTCCGTGGGCATCGTCCAGGGCACGCCCTTGCTCGACCTCGAATACATCGAGGATTCCGCCTGCGACACGGACATGAATGTCGTGATGACGGGCGCCGGCCATTTTGTCGAAGTGCAGGGCACCGCCGAGGGCGCGGCCTTCTCGCGCGAGGAAATGAACCTCCTGCTCGCGCTGGCCGAGAAGGGAATTACCGAATTGACCGCGCTGCAGACAAAGGCACTCTCGGCTTGATCGCCAACGCGCCCAGATTCCGCCGATGAAACTCGTCCTGGCCTCCAACAACGCAGGCAAGCTCGCCGAACTGCAGGCCTTGTTCGCGTCGCTCGGCGTTGCGCTGCTGCGCCAATCCGAACTCGGGGTCGGCGAGGCCGAGGAGCCTCACCGCACCTTTGTCGAGAACGCGCTGGCCAAGGCCCGCCATGCCTCGGCGGCCACGGGCCTGCCCGCCATCGCAGACGATGCTGGCCTGTGCGTCGAGGCCTTCGGCGGCCTGCCGGGGGTCGACACCGCGTTCTACGCCACCCAATTCGGCTACGAGAAGGGGGATTCGAACAACGTGCGTGCGCTGCTCGAGCAGATGGCGTCCGTCGACGACCGCCGCGCCGCGCTTGTCAGCACCCTGGTGGCGCTGCGCAGCGCGGACGATCCCGAGCCCCTGATCGCCGTCGGCCGCGCCGCAGGCGAGATCACGCGCGAACCACTGGGGGACAACGGATTCGGCTTCGACCCCGTGATGTTCCTGCCGCAGTTCGGCAAGACCTTCGCGCAGTTGCCCACCGAAGTGAAGAATGCCAACAGCCATCGCGGCCAGGCGGCGCGCCAGATGCTGGCCTTGATGCGCGAGCGCTGGTTGTGAGCCTTGTCATCCCGATCCTGAAGGACGCCGGCGAGAATGCCGGCGGCGCCGCCAACGCCAACGACGTCTTGCACCTCATGCGGCCGGGCCCGCTGCAGCTCGCGGCGCTGCCGCCCTTGTCGCTCTACGTTCACCTGCCGTGGTGCCTGCGCAAGTGCCCCTATTGCGACTTCAATTCGCACGAGTGGCGCGACAGCGCGGATGCGCTGCCCGAGCAGCGCTACCTCGATGCGCTGGTTGCCGACCTCGACGCGGCGCTGCCCTTGATCTGGGGCCGCACGGTCCACACCATCTTCATCGGCGGCGGCACACCCAGCCTGTTCTCGCCGGCGTCCATCGACCGGCTGATCGGCGACCTCCGTGCCCGCCTCAGGCTGGCACCCGACTGCGAGATCACGCTGGAGGCCAATCCGGGCACCTTCGAGCGCAACCGCTTCCGCGCTTACCGCGCCGCGGGCGTCACGCGGCTTTCGGTGGGCGTGCAGAGCTTCAACGACGACCACCTCCAGGCGCTCGGCCGAGTCCACGACCGCGCGCAGGCCATCGCCGCCGTCGAGGAGGCCGCGCTCGCCTTCGACACCTTCAATCTCGACCTCATGTATGCGCTGCCGGGCCAGACGCCGGAGGGCCTGGACGCGGACCTCGATCAGGCCCTGTCGCTCGCACCGCCGCATCTGTCGGTCTACCACCTTACGATCGAGCCCAACACCTACTTCGCCAAGTTTCCACCCGCGATACCGGAGGACGACGCGGCTTACGACATGCTGGACCGCATCACCGAGCGCACCGCCACGCATGGCCTCGGGCGCTACGAGATCTCGGCTTACGCTCGCCCCGGCCATGGCTGCGCGCACAATCTGAACTATTGGCAGTTCGGCGATTACCTTGGCATCGGCGCCGGCGCCCACAGCAAGCTGAGCTTTGCGCACCGGGTGGTGCGGCAGGTGCGATTCCGGGAGCCGCGCCTGTACATGGACAATGCGATCGCCGCCAATGCGGTCTCACAAAGCGATGAGGTCGCCATCGCTGCCTTGCCATTCGAGTTCATGCTCAATGCCTTGCGATTGAAGGACGGCTTCCAGCTGTCGCAATTCAGCGAACGCACCGGCCTGGCCGTGACCGCGATTCAACGCGGGCTCGAAGAAGCCGAGGGCAAGGGCTTGATCGCGCGCGATCTTGCCCGCGTGTGGCCGACCACGCGCGGCTTTGATTTTCTGAACGACCTCCAGGCCATTTTTCTGCCGGACGCCTGAGCGAGCTGGTCATGGACGAACCCCATACTCCCCCTGCCTCGGACGGCCCCGAAATGCCCGAGACCAAGCGCAGGTCGCGGGGGCGGCCGAGCCCGCAGCAAGCAGTGGCGTTGCGCGAGTCCTTTCTCGCGGTCGCACTCGAATCGTTCCTCGACAAGGGCTACGCCGCTACCAGCATCGAGGCCATCGCACGCGAAGCGGGCGTCGCCAAGATCACAATCTACCGGCAGTTCGACAACAAGGAGGCGCTGTTCCGCGAAGTGGTGCACCGCGCGGTTGGCAATGCCCGCGACACCATGCAGGCCACGCTGGTGGAGCGTGGTGTCGACGAAAGGCAGACACTCACCGACCTGGTCGAGCGCATGTACCTGGGGGCGACCGAGCCCAAGACGCTCGCGCTGTTGCGCCTGGTGATCGCCGAGGCGGTGCGCTTTCCCGAACTCGCGAAGTCGCTCTATGCCGAGAACAGTTACGTGCTCGCGCCCGTGGTCGAGTATCTGGCGGAAGCGCATCGCACCGGGAAGCTGCATGTTCCTTCGCCCGAACTGGCGGCGGTCCAGCTTTCGACGCTCGCATTCGGCGGCGTTCGCTTCTTCATTTCGAAGCCCCTCGCGGGTCCGGAGGAGCGCAGGGTGTGGGCCGAGGGCATCGTCGAACTGGTGATGCGCGGCTGGGCGCCCGCATCCGACTAAAATCCCGGACCTGTCGGCGCGCAACGCGAAGGCGGAAGACTCGGAGAGTTGGGTGAGTGGTTTAAACCAGCAGTCTTGAAAACTGCCGACGGGCAACCGTCCGTGAGTTCGAATCTCACACTCTCCGCCACAAAAGACATTCAGCGCCTCCGCGTCAGGGGTGTAAGCTGCCGTCGTGAACTACCTCAAGCAATTTGCTCTCGTCGCTTTCGCTTGCCTGGCTGTCTTCGCGCCTGAGCTCGCCTCTGCGGACACACTCGCCAAGTCCAGGTCCTGCCACTGGGACCGGCAAACGGGCCGCATGATCTGCCAACGGGGCCGCCCACCGAGTTCCGGCGAGGCGCCGCCGCCCGTATCGAAGCCGAAGCAGGGCGGAACACCCGTCCCCGGTTCGCCTTCTTAGGCAGCCGGCTGCACGCGCGCGAGATCGGGGGCGGAGACACCATCCGCCGTGAAGCCTGCCCCTGGCGCTTCGCAGCCTCCCGGACGCCCCTCGCCCACCGCCTTCTCCACAATGCAATGGATGCCGCGCAGCGCGGTCGCCGCATTGTTGTGCCGCCTCGGCTTGCACCCCGTTGTCGGCGCGCGCATCATCGCTCCTGCTTGTCGCGGACCAACAAGAACAGGGGGTGTGCCGTGTCCTCACTTGCACGCTGGGTGACCGCAGGGCGCCCACGCCTGATGTCATGCGCCGTCGCCGTACTGGCGCTCGCCGGCTGCGGCGGGGGCGGCAATAGCGGGGGATCCGTTTCCCAGGGCGTCGAGCTGCCGCCTTCCGTCGTCGCCGGGGTGCGAAGCGGGTTTTCGCCTTTCATCGCATTCATAGACCTGCACTTGCCCGATGGCGAGGATCTGGCCTCTGTGCACTACCGCGTCGAATCCAAGCCGGGCAGCATCTCGCGCCCGGTCGATGTCAACTATGCGATGGCCTACCTGGTGCGGCGCGGCTATGCCGCCGCCGGGGGCGACTCGGTCACGGTTCCGGTCTTCGGCCTGTATGCCGACTACGCCAACGAGGTCGACATCGACCTGCAGCTTCCGGACGGTCTGCAGCAGGAACTGCGCGTCGAGATCGACACGCCCGCCTACGCCGATCCGAACGGCATCTATGACCGGCCGAACATCCTGAAGGCGCGCGCGGCGGGCGACTCTCTTGCCTTCGACTACTTCTACATGAAGTCCGCCCTGGGCAGTCCGGTCGTCGTCGACACCGACGGCCAGATACGCTGGGTCGCACCCGGGAAGATCGCATCGACCTCGTCGCTGTTCCATGACAACAGCTTCATCATCGGCGACAACACGCCGCCTCGGCTTGAGCGCCTTGAACTCGACGGTACCTCGAAGGAGACGTTCCTGGGTGCCAGCGACCTCACCGACTTCCACCACAACATCGATCCCGGCAAGGTCGGCCTGCTCGCGGAGATGGATGCCACCCGTGGCGGCGTGCCGGCCATCGAGAGCACGCTGGTCGAAATCGACCCGGACACCGCGACAATACTGACGCGTTGGGACCTCGGCGACATCCTGTCGCGCTTCATGCAAAGCCAGGGCGATGACCCCACGTCCTTCGTGCGACCGGGTGTGGACTGGTTCCACATGAACGCCGCGGCCTACGACCCGAGCGATGACACGCTCATCGTCTCCAGCCGCGAGAACTTCGTGGTCAAGATCGATTACGCCAGCGGCAGCCTGGCATGGATCCTGGGCGATCCGACGAAGTACTGGCACAGCTTTCCTTCGCTTGCGGCCAGGAGCCTGAATCTGGCGGACGGCGGGCTGTATCCGGTCGGCCAGCACGCGGTCTCGATCACCCACGATGGATTGCTTCAACTCTTCAACGACGGCCTGGGGTCGGTCAATCAGCCCGCGGGAGCGCCCTCCGGCGAGACTCGCAGCTACAGCGCCGTGTCGGCCTATGCGATCGATCCCGCGAGCCGGACCGCGGTGGAGTCCCGGCGCTTCGACTACGGCCAGAGCATTTTTTCGAGTGTCTGTTCCAGCGCTTACGAGGCTCCCGTTGGCACGTCCGTGCTGGTCAGCTACGCGGTCGCCGACAATGGGACGCACGCCCGCCTTGTGGGGTTGGATGCCGGCCAGAACGTGAGCTTCGATTTCGAATATGCGACATCGGGATGCAACACAAGCTGGAACGCCCAGCCGATTCCATTCGAATCGATGCGTTTCAACGGATAGTGGCGTCGCGACAGTCGCCGACATCGAGGGACCGCCCGGAACGGGCGGGTGCCGAAGCAACCTCTACCAGCGTCGGTCAACTGTCGGAGCGAAGCTTGACGCCCGGCGCTTAAGCCAAACTTAAAACGCCGGCCTGTCATCCCTGCGGGGTTGCCGACCGTTCAACATATGTGGCGATCCGTCGTCGCATCCGAATTCCATCGAACCTCGCAGGAACACCATGAAGATCAAGCACCTCATTCTCTCGACCGTCGTCGCCTTCGCCGGCCTGGCCACTCTGGCGCCCACCATCGCCTCGGCCGCTCCGCGGCATCGCGCGCACAAGGTCTGTCATTTCGACCACCATCACCACCGCATCTGCCACTGGGTGCGCTGATCCAGGAAGCCCGCTGCAAGCGGGCTTTTTCATGGCTGAGCCTGGCCGGCTCGCATCGAAGCGCTGAACACCCGCTGGATGACCCTCATGGCCTCTTGAACCTCCGGGTCGCCAAGGGCCGCGGCGCGTTTGCTGCGCAAGGCATAGCTTCGACAGATGCGTGACAGCAGGTCGTCCGGCGTCAAGGGTGGCATGGGTGCGTCTGTGGTTCCGAGCGATTGCCCCAGGACAGCCATCGCGGCACGCTCGGCGCTCAGTTCGGCGCGTCGAACCAGTTCCCGTGTTTCGTCCGCC
Source organism: Variovorax sp. 01T432 (assembly GCF_056398605.1). Taxonomy (NCBI): domain Bacteria; kingdom Pseudomonadati; phylum Pseudomonadota; class Betaproteobacteria; order Burkholderiales; family Comamonadaceae; genus Variovorax; species Variovorax sp. 01T432. Next base: position 46,781 of record NZ_JBFTPS010000038.1, on the reverse strand, counting down.
AACTGCGGCGGAACCCGTGCGATGCCATGCTTGATGCGCCGGCGCATCGCACGCAAGGGCTCGATCACCTCCGAGCGCCAGGGCCCAATCAGAGCATCCGCGGCCGCCAGGCTCGGGTCGTCCAGCACCCGTCGATGGCGGCACGCCGCATGCATCGCATGGAAGAGCACGGTCACGTCGACCCCGAGCCGATCCTGCAGCAGCACGCAAGCCGTCGCCACGCCCGGTTGGGCGTAGATCTCCAGCGCGAAGTTCCAGAGAGCTTCGCGCGCCGTGCCTTCAGAAGTGTCGTCCATGTCTTCGACTGGGTGGCGATACGCTCTCAGCGCTCGCGGGATTCCTGCTGGTCCAGGCTCAGCCTGTCCGCCATGAAGTCCAGAAACGCGCGGATCTTGCTGGGCATGCCCTTGCGGCTGAGCACCAGCGCGGTCGCATGCATGGAGGGACTCTCCCAGTCCCTCAGCACCCGCCGCAGTCGGCCCGAGCGCAGGTCGTTCGCGCACATCACATTGGGCAGCATGCTCAGCCCCACGTGGCCGATGGCCATTTCACGCGCGATCGAGATGTTGTTGACGACGACCTTGCCTTCGACGTTCGCGAACCGGTGCGTCGCCTGGTTGCGCAAGGTCCAGATGCCGTCCGCCCGCTGCTGCGTCGTGATGATGCAGTCGTGCCGGTGCAGCTCGTCCACCGACAGCGGCACGCCCCGGCGTTCGAGGTATTCGGGACTGGCGTAGACGCCGCGCGTGATCGTGGCGATGCGCCGGTAGGTCAGCTCGGTGTCTTTGAGCGGTCCGAGCTGGATCGTGAGGTCGTAGGGGTCTTCCCGGGGATTCACCGGCCGGCTGTTCACATCCACCTCCAGTTCGAGCTCCGGATAGGCCAGCACGAACTCCGCGATTGCCTTGCCGATCCATGACACACCGAAGTCGATCGGGATGCTCACCCGCAGCGCGCCGCGCATGGCCGTCTGCAGCTGCATCGTGTCGAGACCGGCTTGCTCGACCTCGTCCACCACGCGCCGGCAATGCTCGTAGAAGCGCGTGCCGATCTCCGTCGTCGTCAAGCGCCGCTGGCCCTTCTTCAGAAGGATGGTGCCCACCTTGTGCTCGAGCTGCGTGAGCTTGCGGCTGATGGTGGACTTGGGCATTCCCAGTTCGCTCGCCGCGCGCGTGATGCTCTGCGCGTTGACGACGTCGTAGAAAAGTTGAAGCGAGTTCAGATCGAGTTTGTCGGCCATGGAATGTTGTCGGTCTCAAGCATCGAAGCAGTCGCCGAGGGTAGTCGACAACACCATCGCCATGGAAGCCGAGCGTTCCATGGATGGAACGCCCGGTCCACATCTGATGCTATTCGGAACGCTGGCGCGTTCCTAACATCGCCGCAAAGAGAGATACAGAGCGCGTGCCGGAAGGCCTCGCGCCCCGCCATCAGAACTCAGAACGGAGACAACCAGTGAACAGTTATCCACTTTCGCGCCGCGCGCTGCTGAAGGCCGCATCGGCCTGGGCACCGGCCTCGGCGCTCGGCGTCGGCCTTGCATCGTCGGGCGGGGCGAGCGCCCAGACCGGCCTGAAATGGGCCAACCTGGCGCCCGGCTTCACCACCTTGCTGACCGACTACATGATCGCCAAGGGGATCGACAAGTCGAACGATCTGCAACTGGGCAAACCGACCGCCTACACGGCCGTCAGCACCTACTACAACGATTTCGTCGCCGGCAACTACGACGTCTGCATCGGCAGCTGGGACACCTTCGCCTCCCGCCACATCGCAGGCGTTCCGCTGCAGTACGTGTGCTCCGTCACCACGGGCAACATGATCAACATCGTCACCCAGGCCAAGGGGCCGGCGACGCTCCAGGACATCAAGGGGAAGACCCTCGCCGCGCCGCAATCGACGGGCACCTACCGGATGATGCGCGCCGTCGTCAAGGAACTCGCCGGCATCGACCTGGAGAGCTACGCGGTGGTCCAGAACGTCGACAACCCGGCCGCATCCGTCACTTTGGTGATGGCGAACCGCGCCGACGCGGGCCTCACCTGGGAGCCCAATGTCTCGGTCGGCCTCAAGCGGGTGCCCGACATGCGGGTGCTCTACAACGCGGGCGAGGAATACCGCCGCCGGATCAACCTCGACCTGCCGTACTTCGGCGTGGCCGTGCGCAAGGAAGCCATCGCGCGCGACCCGATGCTCGTCACGCGCTTGAACAAGGCTTTCGGTCAGTGCATCGCGGGCATCACCGGCAGGACGGAAGAAGCCGTGGCCATCGCGGGCACCAACTCGGGCATCCCGACGGACGTGCTGAAGACCGCCATCGCCTCGAAGCGGCTCGAGTTCAAGCACGTGTCGATGCAGACCGAGGAGGGGCGCCGCAGCATTCTTTCGGCCAACGAGTTCCTGGTGCGCAATGGCGCGCTCGCCAAGGTCGTCGACAACGGGTTCTTCGCGGCATGAAACAGGCCGAACTCCAGGCCGCGGACGTGGCCAAGATCTCTCCGCGCGCACCTGTCACCACGGTGGCGATGGTCCGCGCGCCCAAGGCGCGCGACCGCAGCGACCTGAAGGCGCTGACCGTCGTGATCGTGCTGATCTGCATCGCGATGGAAGTCGCGAGCTGGTACGTGCCCGACTACGTGATGCCCTCGCCGCAGGCCATCGCCAAGGCGCTGGCCGACCTCCTCAGGACCGACTTGCTGCACGTGGCCATTACCCTGGGCCGCTTGTGCGTCGCCATCCTGTTCTCGGCGGTCGCGGGCGTCGTGGTCGGCCTGCTGATGGGAACCTCGAAGCGGGTCGGCCCCTACCTGAAGGCGCTGGTGGTGGTGGACACCGGCATCCCCGCGCTCTCGTGGATGCTGCTGGCCGTCTTCTGGTTCAAGGACCCCGAGGCGCGCATCTTCTTCATCCTCACGGTCATTCTGCTGCCTTTCTATGCGCTCAACGTCTACGAAGGCGTGCGGGCGCTGTCGACCGACTGGGTCGACATGCTGGAGAGCTTCCGGCCGACGCGCTGGCAGATGCTGCGCTACCTGGTCGCGCCGCACATCGTTCCCTACATCTTCCTCACCACCAAGTCGGTGATCGGCTACGCCATTCGCATGGTGATCTTCGCGGAGCTGGTGGCCTCGGCCTTCGGCATCGGGTCGCGAATGAGCTTCGCGCAGTCGACCTTCCGCATCGACCAGGTGCTGGCCTGGACCTTCCTGCTCGTGGTGCTCAACCTGGTGATCCAGTGGCTCGCCGCCCTGGCCGAGACGCGCTTCCTGGGCTGGCGCAAGGAAGCGAAGGTGCGCTGATGAACACACAGACCCCCATCATCGAACTGCGCGACGTCAGCAAGCGCTTCGGCAGCCACACGGCCATCGACCACCTCTCGATGGTGGTGCGCGAGGGTGAGACGGTGGCCTTGCTGGGCCAGACCGGCGCCGGCAAGAGCACCGTGATGTCGCTGCTCATGGGCACGGCCTGCGCCGACGAAGGCTCCGTGCAGGTGGCCGGCGTCGACCCGGCGCGCGACTTCACCGCGCTGCGCGGCAAGCTGTCCGTCAGCTTCCAGACCGACCGCCTGCTGCCCTGGCGCACCGCACAGGAGAACGTCGAGCTCGGCCTGCTGCTGCTCAAGCGCCCGAAGGCCGAGGCGCGCCGACGGGCGCAGGAATGGCTGCAGCGCGTCAAGTTGGGCGACGCCGGGCACAAGTACCCGTCGGAGCTGTCCGGCGGCATGCGCCAGCGGGTGTCGCTCGCCCGCGCACTGGCGGTGGATCCGGCGCTGGTGCTGCTCGACGAGTCCTTCAGCCAGCTCGACCACGTGACCTCGCAGACCCTGCGCCGCGATTTCGCGGAGATCGTGCGCGAGCAGCGCAAGACCTGCGTCTTCGTGACGCACCGCATCGAGGATGCGCTGGAGATCGCCGACCGCATCCTCGTGCTGGCGGCCCCCGCGCGCGTCTGCCTCGAACTCTCGGTCAGCGCCGCGCAACGGCAGGACGCGCAATGCATGGCACGGATGCATCGCCAGGTCGAACGCGCCATCGGCGGCGAAGAAGAACACTCCCCCACGACACAACACTAGAGAGAAAGCGGATCTTCAGATGAGCTACCAGGACATCATCGTCGAGCAGGTGGAGGGCTGGCTGGAAGTCACCATCCACCGCCCCGAGAAAATGAACTCGCTGCGCGAGACCACCGCCGAGGAACTCCTCGAAGCGCTGGGCGAGGCGGAATCGCGACGGGAGATCGCTGCCGTCATCCTGCGGGGCAGCGACAAGGCCTTCTGCACCGGCATCGACACCAGCGAATTCACCATCGGCGACAACGAGTACTTCGATTTCTATCGCAAGCGCAAGCGGTCGCGCAAGGTCAACGAGCTGTTCCGCGCCTTGCCCGGCTACACCAAGCCGATCATCAGCGCCATCGAAGGCTTCGCGCTCGGCGGCGGGCTGGAACTGGCGCTGGTCGGCGACATGATCGTGGCCGGCGCCAACGCCAGGTTCGGCCTGCCCGAGATCCGCCTCGGCCTCATGCCGGGCGGCGGCGGCACGCAGACCTTGCCGCGCCTCATCGGCCCGGCGCTGGCCAAGGAGCTCATGTGGACCGGCCGGCGCATCACCGCCGCCGAGGCGCGCGAGTACCGCCTCGTCAACCACGTGACCGAGGCAGGCCAGGCCATCGAGAAGGCACGCGAGCTGGCCCGCACCATCAGCGGCAACGCGCCGCTGTCGGTGATGTTCACCAAGGCGGCCATCGACCGCGGCATGGACCTTCCGCTCGCGGAAGGAATGGCGGCGGAGGGCGACGTGTCCTTCATGCTGTATTTCACGAGAGACCGCCAGGAAGGGCTTAGCGCCTTCCGCGACAAGCGCACCCCTGGCTTCCGAGGAGAGTAAGAGATGAAGAACAGAGACATGGTGATCGCCGGCTATGCCGAGACGAAGATCGACTTCAAGACCGGCCGCAGCGCCTACGACCTGGCCGGCGAGGCGCTCGACCAACTGCTGGCCAGCACCGGGCTGGACAAGAACGAGATCGACGGCCTGTCGGTGACCACCGCGCTGTCAGAAGCGCAGAACCCTTTCTTCGCGGTCTACATGACCGAGGCGCTGGGCATCACGCCGACCTGGCTCAACTACGGCGGCATCGGCGGCTGCTCGGCCACCGGCGGCGTGGCGCGCGCCATGTCGGCCATTCGCGACGGCATGTGCAAGCTCGCCGTCGTCATGTCTTCCGACGCGCCGAGCACCGACTGGCGCTCCAACTACGGCGCCTACCGCGGCGAGTTCCAGGACCCGCCTGGCGTGCAGGGCCCGCCGGCCACCTTCGGCCTGCTGATGAGCCGCTACATCCACCAGTACGGGCTCGACCCCGAGGCCCTCGGCAAGATCGCGATCACGCAGCGCGACCATGCCCTGCACAACCCGAACGGCTACAAGAAGTTCCAGAAGGAACTCACGATGGACGAGTACCTGAAGTCCCGCGTCATCTGCGACCCGCTGCGCGTGCTCGACAGCGTGATGTTCTGCGACGGCGCCAACGCCTTCATCGTCACCACGGAAGAGAACGCCCGGCGCCTGGGGCTGGAGAAGATGGTGTACCCGGTCGCCTATGGCGAGGTCACCAACTTCAACGGCACCGACCCGCTGGCCGATATCACCCAGTCGGGCTTCACCAGGATTGGGCCGGAAGTGCTGCGCAAGGCTGGGCTCGCGCCCAAGGACGTGCGCATGTTCCAGCCCTACGATGACTTCACCATCGCGGTGATGATGCAGTTCGAGGCCTTCGGCTTCTGCGAGCGCGGCGAAGGCTCGGCCTATACGCTGCGCACCGATCTCTCCTTCGACGGCGAGCTGCCGCTCAACACCGGCGGCGGCCAGATCTCGGCCGGCCAGCCCGGGCTCGCCAGCGGCGGGCTCAACCTGGCCGAGGCGGTGCGCCAGATGTTTGGCGAAGGCGGCAGCCGCCAGGTGAAGGATCCCCGCAACGCGCTGGTGACCGGCATCGGCGTCATCCCGTACGGCCGCAACTGGGGAACCAGTTCGGCCATGGTTCTGGAGGCATGAACACAATGAGCGAAACCCCCACTCTCCCGGCGCGTCCCATTCCGCGCCAAGGCGTCTACGTCGATACCCGCCCCTTCTGGGACGGCCTCGCCGAAGGCAAGCTCTTGCTGCAGTATTGCACCGAGGCCAGGCGCTTCCAGCACTATCCGAAGCCCGTCAGCGGCTTCACCGGCCGCCGTACGCTGGAGTGGCGCGAGGTCTCCGGCAACGGCACGATCTACGCCTGTACCGTGGTGCGCATCGCGGGCCCGGGCGTGGAAGGGCGCATCCCGCTGTGCGTGGTCACGGTCGAGCTTGACGAGGGCGTGCGCATCATCGCCAACCTGCTGCGCTGCGCGCCCGGCGACATGGCGATCGGCCGGCGCGTGAAGTTCGCCGTCGACACACTGGCGCCCGAGCATCCCTACCCGGCCTTCGAACTCGCCTAGGAGCCTCATGCGTCTCGAACACTTCATGGCGGCGCATGCGCTGCGCACACCGGCCAAGCCGGCCGTGGTCGTCGGCGACCGGGTGCTGAGCTATGGCGACCTGATGTCGAGCTCGCGTTCGCTGGGCGCCGGCTTGCGGCGCGCGGGCGTGGCGCAGGGCGACCGCATCGTCGTGTACCTGCCCAACTGCGTCGAGTTCGTGCAGCTGATGTATGCGGCCTTCTCGGTCGGCGCGATTGTCATCCCGGTCAACACGCGCAATACGCCGCGCGAACTGCTCTACTTCGCGCGGGACAGCCGGGCGCGCCTGCTGGTGTTTCATGCCGAGAGCGCCGCGGCGATCGACGAGCTTTCTTCGGAGCTCAAGGGCATCCGGCGCGTGGCCGTGGGCGGCGAGGTGGCCGGCGCCGAATCCTTCGCGGCATTGCTCACGCGCTCGGACGAGTGCTTGCCGGAGGTGGCGTTGTCCCCGGACGACGCCATGATCCTCTACACCTCCGGCACCACCGGCAAGCCCAAGGGCGCGGTGCTCACCCATGCGAACTTCGTCATCGGCAACGCCTTCGTCAATGCGGTGGAGTGGGGCGTCACCGCCAACGACGTCTTCCTGGTGACCACGCCGCTGGCCCACCGCACCGGCCTGGCGCGGCTCATGAACGCCATGTGCCTGGGCTCCAAGCTGGTCGTGATGGAGCGCTTCGACGCCATGGCCGCGGTCGACACCATCGAGCGCGAGCAGGTCAGCGCCCTCGGCATGGTGCCCACCGTGGCGCGCATGTTGATGCCGGTGCTCGAACACCATGCCGCGCGCTGCGCGAGCCTGCGCCACATCATCGTCACCGGCGAGGCCTTCCCGGTCGAACTCAAGCGCCGGATGATCGAGCACCTGCCGCAGGCGCGGCTGCATTCCTTCTTCGCGATGACCGAGGTCGGCTCGGTGACCGTGCTCGACCACGAGGAGCAGTTCACGCATCCCGCTTCCGTGGGGCGCGTGACGCCGGGCGTGCAGGTCAAGCTCGTCGATGACAAGGGCCAGCAGGTCTCGGTCGACGACGTCGGCGAGATCCTGGTGCGCTCGGGCGAGGCCGGCCGCTTCACCACCATGAAGGGCTACTTCGACCGCCCCAAGGCCACCGCGGCGACCATCATCGACGGCTGGGTGCATACCGGGGACATGGGGCGCTTCGACACCGACGGCTACCTCTACATCGTCGACCGCAAGAAGGACATGGTGCTCAGCGGCGGCTTCAACATCTACACGAAGGAAGTCGAGCAGGTGCTGGTTGAGCACGAGGGCGTGGCCGACGCCGCCGTCGTGGGCGTGCCGGACGAGATATTCGGCGAGGCCGTGGCCGCCTTCATCGAGGCGCGTCCCGGCCGCCGGCCGAGCGCCGAGTCGATCCAGGAACACACCCGCTCGCGCATCGCCAGCTACAAGAAGCCCAAGCACGTGTTCTTCGTCGACGCGCTGCCGCGCAATGGCGTGGGCAAGGTGCTGAAGGCCGAGTTGCGCGAGATGGCGCTGGCGCGACTGGCCCTGCCGGTTTCGTGATGCTGAGACCCGAATCGGCGGCCGACGCGGCCTTCCGTGCCGAGGTGCGAGCCTGGTTGGCCGCCAACGTGCCCGACGCGCTGCGCCACAAGACCTTCCGGCCGCCGCCCGCGCAGGGCATGCCGTGGTACAGGGCCTTGTCCGCGCGCGGCTGGATCGCGCCGCACTGGCCGCGCGAACACGGCGGCATGGATGCCAGCCCCGTGCATCAGGTGATCCTCATGGAGGAGATGGCGCGCGCCGGCACGCCCGACTTTCCCACGCAGGGCCTCAACCACATCGGCCCTCTGCTGATCGCGCGGGGTACCGCGGCGCAGCAGCGGCGCCACCTGCCGCCGATCCTCTCGGGCGACGCGATCTGGTGCCAGGGCTATTCGGAGCCGGGCTCCGGTTCCGACCTCGCCAGCCTGCGCACCCGTGCCGAGCGGCGCGGTGACGCGCTGGTCGTCAATGGCCACAAGATCTGGACCACCTGGGGCCATCACGCCGATTGGATGTTCGCGCTGGTACGCACTTCGAGCGCGGGCAAGCCGCAGCACGGCATCAGCTTCGTGCTGATCGACATGGCGACGCCCGGCATCCGGCGCCGCCCCATCCGCACCATCGCCGGCGACGAGGAGTTCGCCGAGGTCTTCTTCGACGATGTGGTGGTGCCGATCGGGAACGTCGTCGGCGAGATCGACGAGGGCTGGCAGGTCGCCACCGCCGTGCTCGGCGAAGAGCGGCTGCGCATCGGTTCTCCGGCGCAGGCCCTGCGTGCCCTGGAGCGCCTGCGGATGATGCTTCGCGCGGCACCCGAGGGCAGCGTCGGCGCGAGCGTGCGGGAAGCCGTGGCGTTGGCGGAGGTCGAAGTCGAGACACTGGTTGCCGCCTATCTGGAGGCGGCCGAGGCGGCGCAGCAGGGCGTCGCGGCAGACAGCTCCTACCTCAAGCTGCTGGCCACCGACACCGTGCACTTGCTGCTCGACCTGGTCGGGCGCGTCGCCGGCAGGGAGGCCGCATTGCGCGATGCCACCCGGCAAGGCGAAGACATGCTGGACTACACCGAGATGTTTCTGCAGGCCCGGCGGCTCGGCATCTACGGCGGCAGCAGCGAGGTGCAGCGCAACATCATCGCGACGCGCGTGCTTGGCTTGCCCGTCGCGGGGAGCAAGGCATGAGCATCGAGCAGGCAGCGCAATTGCGCATGATCGGCGAGAGCGCCGCGGATTTCGCGGCCGCGCACGGCGGCGCCGCGCGCGCGCGCCGGGTGCACGAGGGCGCTCCCGTGTGGGAGGTCGCATCGTGGAAGGACATTGCCGGACTCGGCTGGCTGGGGATCGCGGTCCCCGAGGCGGCCGGCGGACTGGCGCTCGGCGCCTCGGCGGTCTGCGTGGTCGCGGAAGAAGCCGGCCGTGCGTTGATGACGCCGCCGCTGACGATGGCCATGGCCGTGGCTGGGCTGCTTGCCGCGGGGCAGGGCGTCACGGCGGCTGAGGAAGCATTGCGCGCGCTGATGGTGGGCGAGCGTCACGTCGCGATGGCGATGGCCGCGGCGGCGCCGGGCGGAGTGGTCTCGGCGCGGCTGGTGCCCGACGGCGATGCGGCGCGTCAGCTGGTTGCCGCGATCGGCGATGGCGAACGCTTCGATGCACGCCTGGTGGACTTCGAGCGTCCCGGCATCACGCGCGCCGGCCGTGCGGCGGTGGATGGCAGCCGGCTGGTCGACGTCGTCATCGAGCGCGCCGCGTGGAGCGACGCGCCTCGCGTGCTGTCCGGCGCCGCGGGTTGCGCGGCCTGGCAGCGTGGCACCCACCTGCTGTGGCTCGGCGATGCGGCCTACCTCTGCGGCCTGATGGACGCGGCGTTGCGGCTGGCCCTCGACTACCTGCGTCTGCGTCGCCAATTCGGCGTGCCCATCGGCAGCTTCCAGGCCCTGCAGCACCGCGCCACTACTTGCCACGTGGACGCGACCGCCACGCGCGCGCTGGTGCACGAGGCGGCGCGCGCCTTCGGCGGTGAGCGCGAGGCCTGGGCGGCTGCCGCCGCCGTCCACCGCGCCGCCGCGGCGGTGCTTCGCCTGACGAAGGAAGTGGTCCAGTTCCATGGTGCGATCGGCTTTGCCGATGAGCATGACGCGGGCCTCTGCCTGCGCCGCGCGATGACGGTGGGCGCCCGCCACGGGCCGGATGCGCTTGCGGCGCTGCAGTCGAGGGCGAGCCAGGATTGATCGCGCAGGCCAGCCGTCAAGCCGCCGGCCGGCTCGCCAGCACCTGGTCCACCCGGTTGTTGTCCACGTCCATCACCTCGAAGGTGTAGCCGCCCCAACTCACCGAATCGGTGCGCCTGGGCACGCGGCGCAGCATCACCATCAGGAAGCCCGAGAGCGTCTCGTATTCCTCGGCATGCGGCAGCGCGTCGATGTCCAGCGCGCGCTGCACGTCCTGGATCGGCGTCACGCCGTCGATCAGCCAGGAGTTCTCGTCGCGCTTGACGATCTGCTGCTCTTCGTCCTGCGCGCCGACCAGGTCGCCCATGACCGTGCTCATGACGTCGTTGAGCGTGATCACCCCGACGACCAGGCTGTACTCGTTGACGATGATCGCGAAGTCCTCGTGCGCCTGCTGGAACTGCTCCAGCACCTCGGTGAGCGAGAGCCGGTCGAAGACCACCAGCGCCTTGTGCAGCGGCAGGCCGTGGTCGAAGGAAAGCGGCTGTCCGCTCAGCACGCGCTGAAACATGTCCTTCGCATCGACGTAGCCCAGCACATGGTCGATGTCGCCGTCGCACACGGGGTAGGCCGAGAAGGGCTCGGCGACGATGCGCGCGCGCAGCACCGACTCGGGGTCGTCGCGCAGGAACCAGGCGATGCGGTCGCGCGAGGTCATCACGCTGCTGACCAGGCGCGTGTCGAGCTCGAAAACGTTGGCGATCACCTGCTGCTCGCGCACCGCGAGCACGCCGGCGCGCGCCCCGGCCTCGGTCATGGCAAGGATGTCGGCCGAGGTGATCTTGTCGTCGCGCTGCATCGGCATGCGCAACAGCTTGAACAGGAGGTCGGTGCTGACGGAGAACAGCCACACCAGCGGCTTGAAAGTGGTGATCAGCACCTGCATCGGCCCCACCATGCGCACCGCGAGCAACTCCGGATTGCTCATGCCCAGGCGCTTGGGGAACAGGTCGGCGAAGACCAGGAACACCGCGATGATGGTGACGAAGGAGGCAAGAAAGGCGGCGGTCTTCGCGGCCTCGACACTCAGCCAGATCTCGAACAGGCCGGAGAAATAAGGGCTGAGCGAGCCCTCGCCGACGACACCACCGAGGATCGCGACGGCATTGAGGCCGATCTGAACCACGGTGAAGTAGTGACCCGGCTGCTCCTGGATGCGCATCACGCGCTCGGCGCGCGGGTCGCCATCGTCGGCCATCTGCCGCAGGCGCAGTCGGCGCGAAGCCGCGAGCGAAATTTCGGCCAGGGAGAAGAAGGCGCTCGTCGCGATGAGAACGACGATGACGAGCAGGCTTTGGGTCAGGGTCATGGGCGGTCAAAGAAGACCCCCATGGTGCCATGACCCGTCGCGTGTCCTCTACTGCACGAACCCGATGCGGCTTCGGCCCGCATGGGGGCGCGGCAGGTCGTCGATGCGGACTTCGTCGCGGCCGGCCAGCCGCGCATTGCCGAAGCCGGTCATCAGCGCGCGGCGCATCTCGCGCGGCGCGAGCGTGGCGAGATGGTCGAGCACGTCATTGGACGGCTCCTCGGCCAGCAGGCGCCCCCAGTCGTGCTCGCTGCGGATGGAGGTGTAGAGCTGGTAGGCGATCTGTCGCGCGGCCTCGGGCGATGGCGACTCGATCTCGAACACATTCATGCGGTTGAGAATGGGCTCGGGAATGCCGCGCGCATCGTTGGCCGTCGTGATCCAGATCACCTGGCTGGCGTCGATCGGCACGTCGGCGAACTCGTCGACGAAGGCATGCGCGGTGTCATGCTCCAACAGCCTGTAGAGCGCGCCGAGCGGGTCGTACTGCGCATCCGAGCCGGCCTTGTCGATCTCGTCGACCACCATCACCGGGTTGGCGTACTGGCCGTCCACCAGCGCCTCGAAGACCTTGCCCGGCTTCGATCCCTTCCATTGCGAGGACGAACCCGAGAGTAGCCAGCCCGCGGTCATCGAACTCATCGGCACCAAAGACATGCCGGTGCCCAGCAGCTCGGCCAGTTTCTTCGCGAAGTGGGTCTTGCCGATGCCGGGTGCGCCGAGCAGCAGCATCGGCGTGACCTCGAGGCCGTCGCGGCTGTCCTGTGCCAGCGCGACATGGCGGCGCACGTCGTCGAGCACCTCGGTGAAATTGGGGAGCTGGGCGTAGAGCGCGGCCATCTCGGGGACACCGCTGGGCTTGACCTGGAAGCGGTCGGGTCCGCGCTCGAGCATGCGCACGTAGGTGGTTCGCAGGTGTTCATGATCGCGGTCCGGGAGCTTGGCAAGCTTCCGCTCGACGTCCTGCGTCTGGAAGACGCTGCGCAAATTGGCGACCGGCAACTGGAATGACGGGGTCGCTGGAACGAGACTGCGGGAATCCATGGAAACCTCCAACTTCGAACACCTGGATACAGCATAAGCCGTGCCCGAAGTCCTTGCTGTCCAGCTTTGCGCGGTTTTCGCTGTTTTGCCGATCTGTCGCGAGGACGTCACACTCCGCCGTGCGGATGGGTGGGGTCGACCCACAGCACCGACTCGGGCTTCTCGACCGGTTCGATATCCAGATTGATGGCCACGGCCTGGCCGTCGCTGCGGCACAGCACGCATTCGAGCGTCTCGGTCGGGCTGGCGTTGATTTCCTGGTGCGGGACGTAGGGCGGCACATAGATGAAGTCGCCGGGGCCGGCTTCGGCCGTGAACTCCAGGCGTTCGCCCCAGCGCATGCGGGCGTGGCCCCGCACGACATAGATCACCGATTCGAGATGGCCGTGATGATGGGCGCCGGTCTTGGCATTGGCGTGGATGGTCACGGTGCCGGCCCAGAGCTTCTGGGCGCCCACGCGGGCGAAGTTGATGGCCGCAGCCCGGTTCATGCCCGGCGTCTGGGCCGTTTGGGTGTCGAGCTGCCCGGCGGGGATCACGCGCACGCCGTCGTGCTTCCAGGCGGCGGCATCGTCGCCGTGCGGGTGCGCGTGATCGTGGCTCATGGCCGTGGGATCAGGCCGGGCTGCCGTTGAGCATGTGCTGCAGCTCGCCCGACTCGTACATCTCCATAAGGATGTCGGAGCCGCCGACGAATTCGCCCTTCACGTAGAGCTGCGGGATGGTCGGCCAGTTGCTGTATTCCTTGATGCCCTGGCGGATCTCGCCGTCGTCGAGCACGTTGACGGTCTTGAGCGTGCGCGTGTCGACGCCCACGGCCTTGAGGATCTGGATGGCGCGGCCCGAGAAGCCGCACATGGGAAAGCTGGCGTTGCCCTTCATGAAGAGCACGAGGTCGTTGCTCTTGACGAGGTCGTCGATGCGTTGCTGGGCGTCGGACATGGGGGACTCCTTGAAATGGAACTTTGGGCGGATTATTTCACCGTGCGCCAGTTTCCGCCGGAGCAGCGTGCGATGCCGGCCAGATCGTTGCGGCTTTGGACGTCGGCGAAGCCTCGCGCGGCGAGCAGGCCCCGGACGGCCTCGCTCTGGTCGTAGCCGTGTTCCAGCAGCAGCCAGCCGCCGTCCTTGAGGTGGCCGGGCGCGGCCTGCACGATGCGGCGGATGTCGTCCAGACCGTCGGCACCGGCGACGAGCGCGCCCAGGGGCTCGTGGCGGAGGGCGGCCAGATGGGCGTCGCCGATGGCCACGTAGGGCGGGTTCGAGACGATCAGGTCATGGCCGACGGCCGCGCCGTCCAGCCAGTCAGCGTGGGCAAAACGCACGGGCAGGCCCAGCCTCGCGGCGTTCTCGCGCGCGACGAGCAGGGCATCGGCGCTGGCGTCGACGGCCGTGACCCGGGCGTCCGGGCGCGCATGCTGGAGGGCCAGCGCGATCGCGCCGCTGCCGGTGCCGAGGTCGAGCACCACGGGCGCCGCGCGGTTGTCCAGGCATTCCAGCGCCCAGTCGACCAGCGTCTCAGTGTCCGGCCGGGGAACGAGAACGCGCGCATCGACATGCAGGCGCAACCCGCGGAATTCCTTCTCGCCGACCAGGTAGGCCACCGGCTCGCCCGCCAGCCGACGCCGGCAGGACGCCGAGAAGGCGGGCCATGTCCGGTCGGGAAGGATGTCGGTATCGTGCGCCAGCAACCACGCGCGCTCGCTGGCCGGGCGGGCCAGCGCGTGCAGCAGCAGCAATTGGGCATCGAGCCTGTCGACGCCGAGCGCGGCGGCGGCGGCCAGCATCCGGGCCGCGGTCGAAGGCGTCGGGGCGTCCTGCGGCATCACGCGGGCAGGCTGGATTCCAGCTCGGCCAATTGCTCGGCCTCGTGGGCGGACTGCAAGGCGGCCAGCACGTCGCCCAGGTCACCTTCCATGATCGCCTGCAGCTTGTAGAGGGTCAGGTTGATGCGGTGATCCGTGAGGCGGCCCTGCGGAAAGTTGTAGGTGCGGATGCGGTCGCTGCGGTCGCCGCTGCCGACCAGGCCCTTGCGCAGCGCGGCGTCCTTGGCCGCGCGCTCGCTGCGGTCCTTTTCCTGGATGCGCGCCGACAGCACCTGCAGGGCCTTGGCCTTGTTCCGGTGCTGGCTGCGGTCGTCCTGGCATTCGGCGACGATGCCCGTGGGAATGTGTGTGATGCGGACCGCCGAGTCGGTCTTGTTGATGTGCTGGCCGCCGGCGCCGCTCGCGCGGTAGGTGTCGATGCGCAGGTCGGCGGGGTTGATCTGCACGGCCTGTGCCTCGTCGGGCTCGGCCAGCACCGCGACCGTGCAGGCGCTGGTGTGGATGCGTCCCTGGGTTTCGGTGGTGGGTACGCGCTGCACGCGGTGGCCCCCGGATTCAAAACGCAGCTTGCCGAAGACCTCGTCGCCCACGATGCGCACCACCACTTCCTTGTAGCCGCCGAGTTCGCTCGTGCTTTCGCTCACGAATTCGCAGCGCCAGCCGGCGCGCTCGGCATAGCGGGTGTACATGCGCAACAGGTCGCCGGCGAACAGGGCGGATTCGTCGCCTCCCGTGCCGGCGCGAATTTCGAGAAATGCATTGCGCTTGTCGTCCGGGTCCTTGGGAAGCAGCAGGCGTTGCAGTTCGTCCTCGAGCTGAATCAGCTCCGCTTCGGCGCTGGCGATTTCCTCCCGCGCCATCTCGGCCATCTCGGGCTCGTCCAGCATCTCGCGCGCACCTGCCAGGTCGGCCTCGCGCTGGAGATAGCGCGTGTAGCGGCCGGCGATCTGCGTGATCTCGGCATGCTCGCGCGAGATCGTGCGGTATTGCGCCATGTCCGACATGATGTCCTCCCTCGAAAGCAGGAAGTCGAGTTCGCCGAGGCGTTGCGCGTAGCGCTCGAGTTGGTGACGCAGGAAGGGTTTCACGGGGGAGCGGAGGTAAAACAGGAGGGTCTCGGCCGCGCGGAGGAACGGCGAAGGACGTGGACCGCGACGAAACGCAGCCGCTGCGACGGGCGTCGCTAACGTTCCTTGCGCAGGAACAGCCGCGAGATGGTCTGTGCCGTGTGCGCGCGCGCGCTGGCATCGCCCGCGTGCAGTTCGGCCATGGCGCCGTGCAGCATCTTCTGCGTGAGCCCGCGCGAGAGGGCTTCCAGCACCGCTTCCACCGGCTCGCCTTTCGCGAGCATCTTGCGCGCGCGCGCGAGTTCGGCGGCGCGCCATTCGTCGGTCTGCGCGTTGAGCTGCCGGATCAGCGGCACGGTGCCGCGCTGGTCCAGCCAGTGCATGAAGCTCTGCACGCCGGCGTCGATGATGACCTCGGCCTGCGCCACGGCCGCCTGGCGGCTGGCATGCCCCTGCTGCACAACCTGGGCGAGGTCGTCGACCGTGTAGAGATAGATGTCTTCGAGCGCCTTGACTTCCGGCTCGATGTCGCGCGGCACCGCGAGGTCGACCATGAACATCGGGCGGTGCTTGCGCAGCTTCAATGCGCGCTCGACGGCGCCCAGGCCGATCAGCGGCAGGGTGCTGGCCGTGCAACTCACGACGATGTCGAACTCGGCCAGGCGGCCCGGCAGTTCGGCCAGCCGCATGGCCTCGCCGCCGAAGCGCGAGGCCAGCTTCTCGCCGCGTTCGAGCGTTCGGTTGGCGATGACGATCGACTTCGGCTGCCTGGCCGCGAAGTGGGTGACGGCGAGGTCGATCATCTCGCCCGCGCCGACGAAGAGCACACGCGTCTCCTTGAGATCCTCGAACAGCTGTGCCGCGAGCCGGACGGCGGCGGCGGCCATGCTGATGGAGTGGGCGCCGATCTCGGTGGCGGTGCGCACTTCCTTGGCGACGGCAAAGGAGCGCTGGAACAACTGGTTGAGCG
Source organism: Variovorax sp. 01T432 (assembly GCF_056398605.1). Lineage (NCBI taxonomy): Bacteria > Pseudomonadati > Pseudomonadota > Betaproteobacteria > Burkholderiales > Comamonadaceae > Variovorax > Variovorax sp. 01T432. Next base: position 30,317 of record NZ_JBFTPS010000038.1, on the reverse strand, counting down.
TGCTGCCCAGTGCGCCCGCCGTTTCGGCGGCGCGCACGGCGTCCTTCATCTGGCCGAGGATCTGGGCTTCACCGAGCACCATGGAATCGAGCCCGCTGGCCACCCGAAAGGCGTGGCGCGCGGCCTGGTCATCGTGCAGGGTGTAGGCATGCGAACGCAGCAGCGCCGGGGCGACGCCGCCGCTTCCGGCCAGCCACTCGACCGTATGGTCCAGTGCGAGCTGATCGGCGGCGCAATAGATCTCGGTGCGGTTGCAGGTCGAGATGATCGCGACCTCGACATCGGGGTGCCGGTTGGAGCCGAAGGAGTGCTGCAGACTGTGCAGTGTCGGGGCGATCTGGTCGATGGCGAACGCAAAACGACCGCGCAGATCGAGCGGCGCGGTCGTGTGGTTCAAGCCAAGAGCCCAGACTGACATAACGGGCGATTATAAAATCAGCAACTGAAATGGGTCCGGCCAAAGGTGATAGCCGTCTCTATCCCATCGATTGCGACCTTTTTCCATGGCTCCCCTGGCTCTCTTCAACCACCTGCTCAACTTCATCGTGCCCGCACTCGCGGTGGGTGTCGTGTGCGCTGCGCTGGGCGGCCTCATGATGCGTCGAAGCCCCAGGACGCCGACGTGGTGGGCCCAGGCTGCTATCAATTCCATAGTCGGCGTGGCGGTCTTGATGGCCGGGCTGCTCATCTTCGGGCATGACGGAAAGATGGCCACCTATGCCGCGCTGGCCTTCGCCTGCGGCACCAGCCAATGGCTGATGGCGGGCGGCTGGCGGCGCTAGGCTGGCCGCGGCACGACCGGGCCGAGGCTGGATTCGGTCGCCGCGGGCGTCGTCGTCGACGGTGAAAGCGGCCCGGGCATCGGCGCCGGCGCGTAAGCGGCGAGCGGCAGATCCGCCGCCTGCAGCTCTTCCAGCATGGTGAAAAGCAGATCGCTGCGGACGCCGGCGGCCAGGCGCGGGCTGGACACGTAGGCGATCGCCTGGAAGATCAGGAATGCGTTCTCGATGCCGTCCAGGGTCACCGAGGGCGCCGGCACGGGCAGCACGCTGGGGTGAGCGGTGCAGGCCGTCAGCATCAGGTCGCGCACGCGTTTCGCGTCGGTGGTGAGCGGCATCGGCAGGCGGATCAGCACGCGGCCCTCGGCGTTGGAGAGCGTCATGTTGCGCACGGTCTTCGTGATGAACTCCGAATTGGGCACGATCAGCGTCGAGCGGTCGCCCAGCTGGATTTCGGTGGCACGCACGTTGATGCGCCGCACGTCGCCCTCGGCCGTGCCCAGCACCACCCAGTCGCCGACCTTGACCGGCCGCTCCGCCAGCAGGATGAGGCCGGAGATGAAGTTCTGCACGATCGCCTGCAGCCCGAAGCCGATGCCCACCGACAGCGCGCTCGCCACCCACGCGATGCGCTCGATGCCGATGCCCAGTGCCGACAGCGCAATCGCGACCACCAGCACGCCGCCAACGTAGCCGAGCAGCGTCGTCAGCGAGCTCTGCATGCCCGGCTCGAGCGAGGTCTGCGGCAGGTAGCGCATCTCCAGCCAGCGCTTGAGAACACGCAGGATGACGAAGCCCAGCGCAAAGACCGCAACCGCGGTGAAGATCGCCCCCGGCACGAGCGCGAATTCGCCGATCTTCAATCCGGTGCCCAACTTGCCGCTGCGCTGGAACACTTCGCCCGGGCTCGTTCCCAGGGGCGTGGCCAGCGCGATCAGCATGTAGAAGAAGAGGGCGACGCGGGTGAGGCCGGAGAGCACCACGGCCGCCTGGTCCAGTGTGCTCGACGCCAGGCCGAAGCTCTGCTGCAGCCGCTGGCCGAAGCTGCTGCGCGAGGACAGCACGGCCATGAAGAGGTCGTCGGCGAACTTGAACAGCAGGTAGAAGGCCGCCGCAACGATGCCCGTCCAGGTGAGCTGGCTGGCGAGGAAGCTGGCCATCGCGAGGTAACCGATGGCGACCAGCACCAAGATCACGACCAGCAGCAGCGCGACCGCGCCCGCCAGCAGCCCGACCCAGAGCGGCCGTTCGACCGCTTGCGGGCCAGCCGTGCCCGGGGCCTCCGTGGAAGCCTCCTTCTTGTCCCCCGCGGTCCCGACCTCGGCCGCCGCGGGCGCGGTGTCGGTGCTTTTGCTGGCGCGAGGCGCGCGCAGCCGCAACAGCATCGCGCCGATCAGCGCCGTCAGCGCCAGCGCGGTGGCCACATGAGCGGCGACCACCGCCGCGAAACTGGCCTCCACGACGGTGTTCACCTGTGCGGGCGCCCAGACCACCGTCGCCACCAAAGCGGTCAGCCACGGGAACGGCGCCAGGCGCTCGGCCATCGCGCCGGAGATCGGCGGCAAGCGCCACGAGGGGCGCCTGTTGGACAGCAGCGCGCGGCCAAGACCGACCACGAAGGCGATGAAGATGCTGTACTGCACCAGCGCCTGCGCCAGCTTGCGGCTCTGTGCCCCCCAGACCTCGTTGGCGTCCAGGGTTCCGAACAGACCCCGCGCCGCAAGCGCGACCAGCAGCACGTTGGTCGCCACGATGGCGATCACCAGCAAGGAGCGGCGCAGCCGCCCGGGCGGCAATACCCGCGCGGCGAGTCGCGCCAGGGCGCCCTCGGCAGCCCAGTTGCCCAGCGAGGCGAGCAGAAGCGCCACGATGAGGCTGATGAGCACCGGCGCGACATGTTCCGGTTGCCGGGCCGTCGCCACGCCCTGCTCCAGTTCGGACCCCAGCGCCCGCAGGCGCTCCGCGTCGTCAGGCCAGGCTTCGCGGATGTCGCTCCAGAACTCCGCCCCCAGCGGCGAGGGGGAGCGCTCGGTCAATTGGGCTTCGAACAGTGCGCGGCGCTTGTCGAGGAGATCGTTGCCGCGTTGCTGCGCGTCGACCGTGACCAGGCGCGCCAGCCGGATGTCGGCGTCGAGCGCATTGCGCTCCTTGGTCAACGCGGCCCGCTGCCGTGTAATGGCCGCGGATTCCGCGGTGGCGCCGCCGGCCGGGGCGTTGCCCAATTCGCCCAGGCGCGCATTGAGGTCGTTGAGTTGACTGGTTCGCGAGGCGATGAACTTGTCTGTCGCGGCGCCGATGGCATTGATCTGCGCGAGCAAGTCGCGCACGTCCGCATTGCTTTCGACGGTGGCGGGAATCTTGTCGAGCTTGGCCCGCAGCTCCGCCACCGTGGGCTCCGGTGCGGGAGCGGGTGGGGTATCGGAGAAGGCGGTAACGCAGAGTGCAGCGGCCAGCAACAGGGCCGCGAGTCGAAGGGTCCGGCGCATGGCCCATCATAGAAGGCCGCCGGGCCGGCTCGCGCGGGATGTCTCCGACACGCCCGCCGCGCGAATCAGGCGGCCGGACTGAACCTGTCGACGCGGTCCGTGATGATGCCGTCGGTGCCGAGATCGATCAGGCGCTGCACCGCCCATTCGTCGTTGACCGTGTAGCTCAACGCGCGCAGTCCCGCGCCGTGCACCTGCGCCACGGTCATGGCGTCCCACAGCGCATGGTTGCAGACGATCGCAACGCATCCGAGCCGGCGCGCGGTGTCGAGCCAGCCGCCCCATAGCGTGTCGAGCAGCAGGCCGCGCGGCAGCTCGGGCCTTGCCGCCTGCGCGCCTTCGAGCGATTCAGGCGCGAAGGAGGTCAGCAAGGGGGGCGGCAGGGACGCATCGGCCCACAGGCGCGCCGCGAGTTGCGCCACGTCTTCGCCGGTCTTGCGCTCGACGCCCGGTGTGGGCTTGATCTCAATGTTGAGCGAATAACCGTTGGCGATGCAGAAGCGGGCGAGCCCTTCGAGCGTGGGGATGGGTTCGCCCGCGTAGCGGCGCGAATGCCAGCCGCCAGCATCGAGCCGGGCCAGATCCGTCCATGGGCGATCGCCCGCGATGCCGCGGCCGTTGCTGGTGCGCTCCAGTGTGCTGTCGTGCAGCAGGAAGGGCACGCCGTCTGCACTGAGCTTGGCGTCGCACTCGAACATGCGATAGCCGTACTCGGCGCCCAGCCGGAAGGCCGCAAGGGTGTTCTCGGGCGCGAGCTTGCCTGCTCCGCGATGGGCGATCCAGCGGGGATAGGGCCAATCGGATGCGAATGCCATGGCTTGCCTCCTCAGTGCTCGGTGCGCTTGCCCGAGCCGGCGTCGAACCAATGCAGCTTGTCCTGGCGCGCCGCGATCTTGACGGTGTCCCCGGCGGTCGGTGGCGTCAGGCCCTCGTCGACCCGCATGATCAGCTGCTCATCGCCGATGCGGCCGTAGATCAGCCGCTCGGCACCCAGCAGTTCGACGTGCTCGACCTGCACCGACCAGCCATTCGCGTCGAGCACCAGGTGCTCGGGGCGGATGCCGAGGATGGTCCCTGGCCGCACGCCCGGCGCATGCCGGAGCAGGTTCATGGGCGGCGAGCCGATGAAGCTCGCGACAAAGGTGGTCGCCGGACGCGAGTAGACCTCTTCCGGTGGCGCGAACTGGTCCATCACGCCGGCGTTCATCACGATGATGCGCTGCGCGAGCGTCATCGCCTCGACCTGGTCGTGCGTGACGAACAGCGAGGTGATGCCGAGTTCGCGGTGCAGCTTCTGGATCTCGATGCGGGTTTGCGCGCGCAGCTTGGCGTCGAGATTCGACAGCGGCTCGTCGAACAGAAATACCTGCGGTTCCCGCACGATCGCGCGGCCCATGGCCACGCGCTGGCGCTGGCCGCCGGAGAGCTCGCGCGGCTTGCGTTCGAGCAGGTGGCCGAGCTCCAGGATCTTGGCGGCCTTGTCGACCCGCGTCTTGATCTCGGCCACGGGCACCTTGGCGATCTTCAGGCCGTAGGCCATGTTGGCGAACACCGTCATGTGCGGGTAGAGCGCGTAGTTCTGGAACACCATCGCGATGTCCCGCTCGGAGGGCTCGAGGTTGTTGACCAGGCGGTCGCGGATGAGGATTTCACCGGCGCTGATTTCCTCGAGTCCGGCCACCATGCGCAGCAAGGTCGACTTGCCGCAGCCCGAAGGCCCGACGATGACGACGAATTCGCCGGTGTTGACCTCGGCGCTGACGCCGTGAATGACCTGGTTCGCCTTCGGCCCCTTGCCGTAGCGCTTGATGACGTTGCGTAGAGAGATTGCAGCCATGGATTTCTCAAAAGGAGGATCGAGTCCGGGAACATCGCGCAACCGGCCAGGCCGGTTCGCCGGTGTTGCCCCCGGAAGGGGGCGGACAGCCCCGCGAAGTGGGCAAGCCTCGGGGATGCTTCATTTTTCGGTGTCGACAAGGCCCTTGACGAACCACTTCTGCATCAGCACCACGACCAAGGCCGGAGGCAGCATGGCCATGATCGCCGTCGCCATGACCACGTTCCAGTCGACCGCCGCTTCGCCGTTGCCGATCATCTGCTTGAGGCCGACGACGATGGGGTACATGTCCTCGCTGGTCGCGGCGATGAGGGGCCAGAGGTACTGGTTCCAGCCGTAGATGAACTGGATCACGAACAGCGCCGCGATGCTGGTGGTCGACAGCGGCAGCAGGATGTCGAAGAAGAAGCGCATCGGCCCCGCGCCGTCCACGCGCGCCGCCTCGACGAGTTCATCGGGCACCGTCATGAAGAACTGGCGGAACAGGAAGGTGGCCGTGGCCGAGGCGATCAGCGGAATGGAGAGACCGGCATAGGTGTTGATCATCCCGAGGCTGGCGACGACCTGGTAGGTCGGCCCGATGCGCACCTCCACCGGCAGCATCAGGGTGACGAAGATGAGCCAGAAGCACAGGTTGCGAAACGGGAACCTGAAATACACGATCGCGAAAGCCGACAGCAGCGAGATGAAGATCTTGCCGAAGGTGATGATGAAGGTCACGACGAAGCTGACCCAGATCATTCGCGACACCGAGCCGCCGCCGCTGGTGCGGCCGCCGCCGGTCAGCGCCGCCTGGTAGCTCGCCCAGAAGTTGCTGCCCGGCCGCAGCGGCATCGGCACCTGGATGATTTCCTGCGCCGTGTGGGTGGAGGCCACGAAGGCGAGGTAGATCGGGAAGGCGATCAGGAGCACGCCGATGATCATCACGGCGTGCGCCAGCAGGTTGAGGAGTGGGCGACGTTCAACCACGCGGCAGCTCCCGTTGCGCGAGAAGGGTTTGCACGTGAAGGACTTGCATCAGTAGTGGACCTTCTTCTCGACGTAGCGGAACTGCACGATGGTCAGCGAGATGACGATCGCCATCAGCACCACGGACTGCGCGGCCGCGCTGCCGAAGTCCATGCCCCGGAAGCCGTCGAAGTAGACGCGGTAGACCAGCGTGGAGGTGTCCTTGCCCGGCCCGCCCTGGGTGATGGCATCGATGATCGCGAAGGTGTCGAAGAAGGCATACACCATGTTGATCACGAACAGGAAGAAGGTGGTGGGCGACAGCAGCGGCAGCTGGATGGTCCAGAAGCGGCGCAGCGGGCGCGCGCCGTCGATTGCGGCCGCCTCGATCAGGGACTTGGGAATCGACTGCAGGCCCGCGAGGAAGAAGAGGAAGTTGTAGGAAATCTGCTTCCAGATGGCGGCCATCACCACGAGCGCCATCGCATCGTTGGAATTGAGCAGGTAGTTCCAGTCGATCCCCATCCGGCGCAGCCAGTAGGCGATCACCCCGAGCGAGGAGGAGAACATGAAGGTGAACAGCACACCCGTGACCACCGGCGCCACCGCATAGGGCAGGATCAGGATGGTCTTGTAGAAGGTGGCGCCGCCGATCACCCGATCGGCGAAGATGGCCAGCAGCAGCGAGATGCCCAGGCCGAATGCCGCCACCAGCACGGAGAAGATCAGCGTGGTCTTGAACGAGGCCATATAGGTCTCGTCCGCGAACAGGGTGCGGAAATTGTCCAGGCCGACCCAGGTGATGGAGGAGCCGAAGGCGTCCTGCTGTTGCACCGACTGGATCAGCGCCTGGATGGCGGGCCAGAAGAAGAAGACGCCGACGATGATGAGCTGAGGGCCGATCAGGACCCAGGGCAGCCAGGACGAGCGGAAGAGGACGCGTTTTTCCATTGCGGGATTCGAGTTGCGCAGACGCCCCGCGGCGCCAGGCGCCGCGGGGCGAAAAATCCGCGTTGATCGGTCAGTCGGGCTGACAGCTTACTTGTTCGCGGCCTGGAACTTCGCCAGCAATTCGTTGCCGCGCTTCACGCCGCTGTCGAGGGCTTCCTTGGCCGTCTTCTTGCCGCTCCAGATCTGTTCCGTCTCCTCGTCGAGGATGGCGCGGATCTGCGGGAAGTTGCCCAGGCGCACGCCGCGCGACTTGACGGTGGTCTTGCGGATCATCTGGTTCACCGCGACGTCCGTGCCAGGATTTTCCTGGTAGAAGCCCGACTTCTGCGTCAACTCGTAGGCCGCGGTCGTGATGGGCAGGTAGCCCGTGCGCATGTGGCTCTCGGACTGGACCTTGGGATCCGACAGGTACTGGAAGAACTTGGCCACGCCCTTGTAGTGGTCGGCGTTCTTGCCCGTCATCACCCACAGACTGGCGCCGCCGACGATGGTGTTCTGCGGCGCGCCGGGCACGTCCGGGTAGTAGGGCAGGGTGGATTCCGCGAACTGGAACTTGGCGTCCTTCTTGATCGACGCGTAGCTGCCCGACGAGCCGATGAACATCGCGCATTCACCGGAGGTGAAGGACGAGGTGGCCTTGCTGGAACGGCCCTTGTAGACGAACAGGCCCTGCTTGGACATGTTGGCCAGGTTCTCGAAGTGGCGCACGTGCAGCGGCGAGTTGAATTCCAGCCGGGCGTCCAGGCCGTCGAAACCGTTGTTCTTGCTGGCGTAGGAGACGTTGTGCCAGGTCGAGAAGCTCTCCAGCTGCGCCCAGGTCATCCACGAAGTGGTGAAGGGGCAGGCGTTGCCCGAAGCCTTGAGCTTGGCGGCGAAGGAGACGACGTCGGGCCAGGTGACGGGCGCCTTCTCGGGGTCCAGGCCCGCGGCCTTGAACGCATCCTTGTTGTAATAGAAGACGGTCGTCGAGCTGTTGAACGGGAAGGACATCATCTGGCCGTTCGGTGCCGTGTAGTAGCCCGCGACCGCGGGGATGTAGGCCTTCGGATCGAAGGGCACATTGGCTTCCTTCATCAGCTCTGCCACGGGCTTGACCACGCCCTTGGAGTACATCATCGTGGCCGTGCCGACCTCGAAGACCTGCAGGATGTCGGGCGCGTTGCCGGCGCGAAAGGCGGCGATGCCTGCGGCCAGCGACTGGTCGTATTCGCCCTTGTACGTGGGGACGACCTTGTACTCTTTCTGGCTCGCGTTGAAGTTCTTGGCCAGATCGTTGACCCAGTCGTTCAGGCCGCCATCCATCGAGTGCCACCATTGGATTTCGGTTTGGGCCTGGACCGGCATGGTCAAAGTGGCGGCCAGTGCCGAGGCCGCAGCCAGGGCGAAGGTCTTGAATCGCATGAAGACTCCTGAGGGGGAAAACAAAAGCGCGGATGCTAGGCGGTCTATATGACACGGCAGCGTCACATATTTTCGCGAGGGCCGCCACTGTACCAAGCGGGGAAACCCTTTTTGGGCTCCGCGCTGCAGGGCTGTCTGTTGCGCTGCACAATGCGGGCCTATGAGCAAGACCTCCCTCGATAAAAGCAAGATCAAGTTCCTCCTGCTCGAGGGCATCCACCCTTCGGCGCTCGAAGTATTGAAGGCCGCGGGCTACACCAACATCGAGTCGGTGTCCGGTGCGCTGAGCGACGAAGAGCTCAAGGCGCGCATCGCCGATGTGCACTTCCTGGGCATCCGCTCGCGCACGCAGCTCACGGCCGAGGTGTTCGCGGTAGCGCACAAGCTGGTGGCGGTGGGGTGTTTCTGCATCGGTACCAACCAGGTCGACCTGGATGCGGCGCGCGAGCACGGCGTGGCCGTCTTCAATGCGCCTTATTCCAATACCCGCTCGGTCGCCGAGCTGGTGCTGGCCGAGGCCATTCTGCTGCTGCGCGGCGTGCCCGAGAAGAGCGCGGTCGCGCACCGCGGCGGCTGGCTCAAGTCGGCCGAGAGCGCCTTCGAGATCCGGGGCAAGACGCTGGGTATCGTGGGCTATGGCTCCATTGGCGCGCAGCTTTCGGTGCTGGCCGAGGCGCTGGGCATGCAAGTGGCCTTCTTCGACGTGGTCACCAAGCTGCCGCTGGGCAATGCGCGCCAGGTCAAGCTGCTGCCCGAGCTGCTGGCGCAAAGCGACATCGTGACCCTGCACGTGCCCGAGACGCAGGCCACGCAATGGATGATCGGCGCCGCCGAGATCGCCGCCATGAAGCCCGGCGCGATCCTGATCAACGCCTCGCGCGGAACGGTGGTCGTGATCGAGGCGCTGGCCGAGGCCTTGAAGCAGAAGAAGCTGCTCGGTGCGGCGATCGATGTGTTTCCGGTCGAACCCCGCAGCAACAAGGACGAGTTCCAGTCGCCGCTGCGCGGGCTGGACAACGTGATCCTCACGCCGCACATCGGCGGCTCGACCATGGAGGCGCAGGCCAACATCGGGCTCGAAGTGGCCGAGAAGCTGGTGAAGTACAGCGACAACGGAACGTCGACCTCGTCGGTCAATTTCCCCGAGGTCGCGCTGCCGGCGCATGCGGGCAAACACCGCATCCTGCACATCCATCGCAACGTGCCGGGGGTGCTGTCCGAGATCAACAGGATCTTTTCAGACAACCACATCAACATCGCCTCGCAATTCCTGCAGACGAACGAGAAGGTGGGGTACGTGGTGACGGACATCGATGCGGCCTCGTCCGATGTGGCGCTGGAGAAGCTGGCGAAGGTGCATGGGACCATTCGCAGTCGCGTGCTGTTCTAGTTTGCTTCGCCTGGAGCCGCGCGTTGCCCCATGGAAGCCGCCCGGCATGCGATGCGGGCTCAGGGGCGTGCAAGCATCGAGGGCGCCTCCAACGGATCAACCGCCGCGCAACAACGAGGCGTCCGGCCAAGGGCACACCGCCCCCCGCCGCGCCCCCGTACCCGAATGCCCCGTGCCCAAATGCCCCGTACCCAACGCCAGCCGTGCCGCCCAACGCGCCCATGGCCGACACGACCCTCGGTGCTGACTTAAAATCCACCCCCCTGGTTCATGGGCGCGCAGTGCCCTACCGAGGCCCAATCCCCGATGAATGCCCCGACCGTGTTGACGGCGTTGTTGTCGCAGGCCGCAGAGCCCGCGCGATTGCGTGAGATTCCCTATAACTACACCAGCTTCTCCGATCGAGAGATCGTGATCCGCCTGCTGGGCGAACGCGGCTGGGAGCTGCTGCAGACGCTGCGCGCCGAACGCCGCACCGGCCGATCCGCGCGCATGCTCTACGAGGTGCTGGGCGACATCTGGGTCGTGCAGCGCAATCCCTATCTTGTCGACGATCTGCTCGACAACCCTCGGCGGCGCGGCCAACTGGTCGAAGCCCTCAACCACCGCCTGGGCGAAGTGCAGAAGCGCCGCACGCCCGACAGCGACCGGCAGCGCGACGTCCTCGTCGGCGAACTGACCGCCCTCGTCGCGCAGGCCGTGCTCGCCTTCGACACGATGTTCCGCGACGTCGCCGCCCTGCGCCGCAAGACCACGCGCGCACTGGGCCGGCTCACGGCCAAGGACAACATCAAGTTCGACGGCCTCTCGCGCGTCTCGCACGTGACCGATGCCACCGACTGGCGCGTCGAGTATCCCTTCGTCGTGCTCACGCCCGACACCGAGGCCGAGATGGCCGGGCTGGTCAAGGGCTGCATCGAACTCGGGCTGACCATCATCCCGCGCGGCGGCGGCACCGGCTACACCGGCGGCGCGATTCCGCTGACCTGGAACAGCGCCGTCATCAACACCGAAAAGCTCGAGGCGATGACCGAGGTTGAGATGGTCTCGCTGCCGGGGCTCGACACGCCCGTGCCGACCGTCTGGACCGAAGCCGGCGTCGTCACCCAGCGCGTGGCCGACGCCGCCGAGCGCGCGGGCTTCGTCTTCGCCGTCGATCCCACCTCCGCCGAAGCATCGTGCATCGGCGGCAACGTCGCGATGAACGCGGGCGGCAAGAAGGCCGTGCTCTGGGGCACCGCCCTCGACAACCTGGCCTCGTGGCGCATGGTCACGCCGCAGGCCGAATGGCTCGAAGTCACCCGCATCGGCCACAACCTGGGCAAGATCCACGACGCCGAGAGCGCGGTATTCGAGCTTCAATACTTCGCCGCCGACGGCCGGACCAGGCTGCGCAACGAACGCCTGGAGATCCCGGGCAGGACCTTCCGCAAGGAAGGCCTCGGCAAGGACGTGACCGACAAGTTCCTCTCCGGCCTGCCCGGCATCCAGAAGGAAGGCTGCGACGGCCTCATTACCAGCGCGCGCTGGGTCGTGCACCGCATGCCGGCGCACACGCGCACCGTCTGCCTCGAGTTCTTCGGCAACGCCAAGGACGCGGTGCCCAGCATCGTCGAGATCAAGGACTTCATGTTCGCCGAGCAGAAGCGCTCCGGCGTGCTGCTCGCGGGCCTGGAACACCTGGACGACCGCTACCTCAAGGCCGTCGGCTATGCCACCAAGTCCAAGAAGCACGGCGGCCTGCCGAAGATGGTGCTGTTCGGCGACATCGCCGGCGACGACGCCGACGCCGTGGCGCGCGTGACCTCCGAGGTGGTGCGCATCGCCAACTCGCGCAGCGGCGAGGGCTTCGTCGCCATCAGCCCCGACGCGCGCAAGAAGTTCTGGCTCGACCGCAAGCGCACGGCTGCGATCAGCCGGCACACCAACGCCTTCAAGATCAACGAGGACGTGGTCATCCCGCTGCCGCGCATGGCCGAGTACACCGACGGCATCGAACGCATCAACATCGAGTTGTCGCTGCAGAACAAGATCGCGCTGGCCGACGAGCTCGCGACCTTCTTCGCGCGCGGCAACCTGCCCCTGGGCAAGAGCGACGACGCCAACGAGATCCCCTCGGCCGAGCTGCTGGAAGACCGCGTCGCGCAGGCGGCCGCCCTGGTGGGCGAGGTGCGCGCGCTGTGGCAGGGCTGGCTCGACGACGTGGACGCGCTGTTCCCGCAATTGCAGGACCACACCCTGCGCGCGAGCTGGAAGACGCAGATCCGCGCGCCGCTGCAGGCGATCTTCACCGGCGGCGAGTTCGCGCCGATCCTGGCCGAGTGCACCGCGATCCATCAACGGGTCCTCAAGGGGCGGGTCTGGATCGCGCTGCACATGCATGCGGGCGACGGCAATGTCCACACCAACATCCCCGTCAACAGCGACAACTACGACATGCTGCAGACCGCGCATGCGGCGGTCGCCCGCATCATGGTGCTGGCGCGCGGTCTGGACGGCGTGATCTCGGGCGAACATGGCATCGGCATCACCAAGCTCGAGTTCCTGACCGACGCGGAGTTGCAGCCCTTCACCGACTACAAGAAGAGGGTCGACCCCGAGGGCCGCTTCAACAAGGGCAAGCTGCTGCGCGGCCATGAGCATTCCGCGCAGGACGGACGCTCGCTGCAGGCCGACCTGACCAATGCCTACACGCCGAGCTTCGGCCTCATGGGGCACGAGTCGATCATCATGCAGCAGAGCGACATCGGCGCCATCGCCGACAGCGTGAAGGACTGCCTGCGCTGCGGCAAGTGCAAGCCGGTGTGCGCAACGCACGTGCCGCGGGCCAACCTGCTCTATTCGCCGCGCAACAAGATCCTCGCGACTTCGCTGCTGGTCGAGGCCTTCCTGTACGAGGAGCAGACCCGGCGCGGCATCAGCATCAAGCACTGGGAAGAATTCGAGGACGTGGCCGACCACTGCACGGTCTGCCACAAATGCCTGTCGCCATGCCCGGTGAACATCGACTTCGGCGATGTGTCGATGAACATGCGCAATCTGCTGCGCAAGATGGGGCAGAAGTCCTTCCGCCCCGGCAATGCGGCGGCGATGTTCTTCCTCAACGCGACCCATCCGAACACCATCAAGATGATGCGCGCCGGCATGGTGGGCATCGGCTTCAAGGCCCAGCGCCTCGCCAACGACCTGCTGCGCGGGCTCGCAAGAAAGCAGACCGCGGCACCGCCGGCCACGCTCGGGCCGGCGCCGGTCAAGGAGCAGGTGATCCACTTCATCAACAAGAAGATGCCCGGTGGATTGCCCAAGAAGACCGCGCGCGCGCTGCTCGACATCGAGGATGCCGACTACGTGCCGATCATCCGCGACCCGAGGACGACCACCTCGGACACCGAGGCGGTGTTCTACTTCCCCGGCTGCGGCTCGGAGCGCCTGTTCTCGCAAGTGGGCCTCGCCACCCAGGCGATGCTGTGGCATGCCGGCGTGCAGACGGTGCTGCCGCCCGGCTACCTCTGCTGCGGCTACCCGCAGCGCGGCAGCGGCCAGTTCGACAAGGCGGAGAAGATGATCACCGACAACCGCGTGCTCTTCCACCGCGTCGCCAACACGCTGAACTACCTCGACATCAAGACAGTGGTGGTCAGCTGTGGCACCTGCTACGACCAGCTGCAGGGCTACCAGTTCGACAAGATCTTCCCCGGCTGCCGAATCATCGACATCCACGAGTACCTGCTGGAGAAGGGCATCACACTGGGCGATGCCGGCGGTGGCGGCTACCTCTACCACGACCCCTGCCACTCGCCGATGAAGCTGCAGGACCCGATGAAGACCGTCAAGGCGCTGGTCGGCGACAACGTGCTCAAGAATGACCGGTGCTGCGGCGAATCCGGCACGCTGGGCGTCACCCGCCCGGACATCTCGACGCAGATCCGCTTTCGCAAGGAAGAGGAACTCAGGAAGGGCGAGGCCGCACTGCGCGACGGCGGCAAGCTCGCGCCCACGGAAAACGTCAAGATCCTTACCAGCTGCCCGAGCTGCCTGCAGGGGCTGAGCCGCTACGGCGACGACATGAACAACGGGCTGCTCGAAGCCGACTACATCGTGGTCGAGATGGCGAACAGGATCCTCGGCGCGGACTGGATGCCCGCCTACGTGGCCGCGGCCAATCAGGGCGGCATCGAACGCGTGCTGGTGTGACGGCCGTGCGCGTGCCCGGCTGTGTGCTGTGCGACGAAGCGGGCGGGCGCCTGGTCTTCGAGGCGGCGAAGTTCCGCGTGATCCACGGGGCCGAGACGGGCTTTCCGGCTTTCTATCGGGTCGTGTGGAAGGACCACGTGGCCGAGTGGTCCGACCTGGCCCCTGAAGACCGCGCGCTCTGCATGGAGGCCGTGGCCGTGGTCGAGCAGTGCCTGCGCGACGCGCTGGCACCGGTCAAGATCAACCTCGCCGCCCTCGGCAACATGGTCGCGCACCTGCACTGGCATGTGATCGCGCGCTTCGACTGGGACACCTGCTTCCCCGGGTCTGTCTGGGCCCCGGCCCGGCGCGAGCGCGACCTGGAACGCGAGAGGACGGTCGAAGTCCAACTGCCGGCGCTGGAACGCGAGATGATCCAGCGATTGGCGACAAGGAGTTTCTGATGGCAGGTTTGCAAGCTGGCGCACCGACGCCTCAATCGATCACCGTGCACGGCCAGTCGCGCGTGCTGGAGGTAGGCTTCTCCGATGGCGTGACCTTCCGCATCCCGTTTGAGCTGATGCGCATCTACTCGCCCTCGGCGGAGGTGCAGGGGCACGGACCGGGCCAGGAGATATTGCAGACCGGCAAGCGCGAGGTCGGCCTGCTGGACTTGCAGCCGGTCGGCAACTATGCCGTGCAGCCGACTTTCAGCGACGGCCACGACACCGGCATCTTCTCGTGGGACTTCCTCTACGAGCTGGGCTCGCGGCAGCAGGAGCTGTGGGCCGAATACGAGCGGCGCCTGGCCGCGGCAGGCGCGGATCGCGACGCGCCGATGCCGGAAAAAGGCGGCAAGGGCGGGCACGCCTGCGGCAGCCATTGAGGGCCAATGCCCGGTGCCATCGCGGGGTCGTCGGCTTGATGTGAACGCTTCCGGCCTAACATCGGGTGCATGAGCACCACCCATTTCGGTTTTGAATCGGTCGAAGAGGCCGACAAGGCGCGGCGCGTACGCGGCGTATTCGATTCGGTCGCGACCCGCTACGACCTCATGAATGACCTCATGTCGATGGGCCTGCATCGCGCATGGAAGGCCTACACCGTCATGGTGGCCAACGTGGGCGAGGGCTCGAAGGTCCTGGACATCGCGGGCGGCACCGGCGATCTGGCGCTGGCCTTCGCAAAGAAGGTGGGCGCGACGGGCGAAGTCGTCCATACCGATATCAACGAGGCCATGCTTCGCACCGGCCGCGACCGGCTGCTGGATGCCGGCGTCGTCTTGCCGACCGTGGTGTGCGACGCGGAGAAGCTTCCCTTCCCGGACGATCACTTCGATGTCGTCACGGTGGCCTTCGGCCTGCGCAACATGACGCACAAGGACCTCGCGCTCAAGGAGATGAACCGTGTGCTCAAGCCGCGCGGCAAGCTGCTGGTGCTGGAGTTCTCCAAGGTGGCCAAGCCGCTGCAGAAGGTCTACGACTGGTATTCGTTCAGCGTGCTGCCGCGCCTGGGCAAGGTCGTGGCGGGCGACGACGCGAGCTACCGCTACCTGGCCGAGTCGATCCGGATGCACCCCGCGCAGGAGGAACTCAAGACCCTCATGAAGGAGGGCGGTTTCGGGCATGTGGACTATCACAACATGACGGGCGGCGTGGTTGCCCTGCATGTTGGAATCAAGTGCTGAAGTTGTTTGTTGCCGTAGAGGAGACGTCATGAAGAAGATCTGGTCCGTTTTGCTGGTTGCCGCGCTGGCCGTTGTGAGCATCAACGCCGACGCTGCACGCTTGGGAGGCGGACGGTCGTTCGGCAAGCAGTCGAGCAATGTCACGCAGCGTCAGGCGACGCCGCCGGCCTCGCCCGCCGCCACGCCGGGCACTCCCGCGCAGAGCGTGAACAACGCGGCCGCCAAGCCGGCGACGCCCGCTCCCGCTCCCGCGGCGGCGCCCAAGCGCCCATGGGGTGCCATGCTCGGCGGTCTGGCCGCGGGTCTGGGCCTCGCATGGCTTGCGCATTCGCTCGGCCTTGGGGCCGCCATGGGCAACATGCTACTAATCGGTCTGCTCGTATTGGGCGCGATCGTGGTGTGGCGCATCTTCTCGGCGCGTTCGCGCGCCAATGGCGTTTCCAGCAACGGCGGCCTCGCGTTCCAGGGCGCGGGCAATCCCGCGAACGCCGTCGCGCCGGCACAGTACAGCCCGAACAACGTCGGCAACGACGCCTCGGCCCGTCCGTGGGAGCGCAACGCCGCGGTCTTCGACGCCACGCCGGAGCCGCGGCAGCCCGAACTGCTCGCCGATCGCAACGGGGGCTCGTCGATGGCGGGTGCCGCCGCTGCCGGCGGCAGCATGATCGGCTCCGCGCTGGCCGGGTCGCAGGCGTGGGGCATCCCCGCCGGATTCGACGCCGACGGCTTCCTCACTGCCGCCAAGCGCAACTTCGTGACGCTCCAGGACGCCTGGGACCGTGCCGACATGGGCACCCTGCGTTCGATGATGACCGATGCCATGCTCGGCGAAATCCGCCAGCAGCTCGCCGAGCGCGAGAACCACACCGGCGGCCAGACCAACAAGACCGAGGTCGTGATGCTGGACGCCAAGCTGCTGGGCATCGAGGAATTGCCGGACGCCTACATGGCGAGCGTCGAGTTCTCCGGGATGATCCGCGAAGACGTGTCCTCGGGCCCGAGCCCATTCCGTGAGGTCTGGAACATGACCAAGCCGACCAGCGGCTCGAGCGGGTGGCTCGTGGCTGGTGTCCAGGCGCTTCAATAAGGCGGTTCGGAGGCGCGCCTGAAGGCGCGTCGCGCTTGCCGCTGGGGGTGGGATGGCACGAGGCGGAGCGCGCCGAAAAGCCGGGCGGCCGCCGGCTCAGGAATAATGGGGACATGGTCACACCATCGTCCCCATTTTCTTTTCTCGACGACCTCGTCAATCGCGTCGGCAGCCGTCTTCAGCCGCCGCCCTGGGCGGTCCACGAGATCCAGCACCGGGCAGTGCTCTTTCTGAACCACGTGCTGCAGCAGGAGCCCGAGGCCCAGCAGCGGCTGGTGCGCCTTCAGGGCCGCGTGGTGCACTTCGAATGGCGCTTCGTGACGATGAAGCTGGTTGCCACGCCGGCCGGCCTGCTCGACCTGGCGCCCGATGGCGCGGTCTCCGAGCTCACACTGGCAGTCACTGAAGACTCGCCTGTCGGCCTCGCGCTCGCCGCGTTTCGAGGCGAAAAGCCCGCCGTCCGCATCGAAGGAGACGTGCAACTGGCCGCGGAGGTCAACTGGCTCGTCGACCACGTGCGGTGGGATGTGGAGGACGACCTCGCCCGTGCCATCGGTGACGTTCCCGCGCACACCATCGCCACGGGCGCCCGGCGCATGGTGACGGCGCTGCGGCAGTTCGTCGGCGAACGCACCGGCAAGTCCGGCCTGGGCGGCCGGGCAGGCAAGGCCGCGGACGCCGAATGAGGCGCTTCTATCGTGGCATCTTCATCGTCTGGGTCGCGCTGCGCTACGGCCTCGACGAGCTGGTTCTTACGAGCTTCCAGAAGCCTTGGCTGCGCGTGGTGGCCCGCATCGTCTCGGTCGGCCGCAACCTCGATGCGCCGCGCGGGCAGCGCCTTCGCGAGGCCTTGGAGCGGCTGGGACCGATTTTCGTGAAATTCGGCCAGGTGATGTCGACCCGGCGCGACCTGCTGCCGCCGGACCTGGCGGACGAGCTCGCCTGGCTGCAGGACCGGGTGCCTCCCTTCGATTCCAAGATCGCGATCGCGACGATCGAGCGCGCCTTTCGGCGGCCGCTGGCCGACATCTTCGTCCAGTTCGACGAGACGCCCGTCGCCAGCGCCTCGATCGCACAGGTGCACTTCGCGACCATTCGCGACGGCAAGGGCCACGTGCGCGAGGCCGCGGTGAAGGTCCTGCGGCCGGGCATGCGCGAGGTGATCGAAAAGGATCTCGCGCTCATGGCCATGATGGCCGGCTGGGTGGAGGGGCTGTCGGCCGACGGCAAGCGCCTGAAGCCGCGCGAAGTCATTGCCGAATTCGACAAGTACCTGCACGACGAGCTCGACCTGGTGCGCGAGGCCGCCAACGCCGCCCAGTTGCGCCGCAACATGGACAAGCTCGAGCTCGTGATGATCCCGGAGATGTTCTGGGACTTCTGCCACCCGGAAGTCATCGTGATGGAGCGCATGAAGGGCGTGCCCATCGCGCAGCTCGACCGCCTTCGCGCGGCCGGCGCCGACATTCCCAAGCTGGCGCGCGACGGGGTCACCATCTTCTTCACGCAGGTGTTCCGCGACGGCTTCTTTCACGCGGACATGCACCCGGGCAACATCCAGGTGAGCCTTGAGCCGGCGACTTTCGGGCGCTACATCCTGCTGGACTTCGGCATCATCGGCACGCTGACCGAGTCCGACAAGGAATACCTGGCGCAGAACTTCGTGGCCTTCTTCCGGCGCGACTACAAGCGCGTGGCGGAGCTGCATCTCGAGAGTGGCTGGGTGCCGGAGGGCACGCGCATCGACGAACTGGAGGCTGCCATCCGGACTGTCTGCGAGCCCTACTTCGACCGCCCGCTCAAGGAAATCTCGCTCGGCATGGTGCTGATGCGCCTGTTCCAGACCTCGCGCCGCTTCCACGTGGAGATCCAGCCGCAACTGGTGCTGCTGCAGAAGACGCTGCTGAACATCGAAGGCCTGGGGCGGCAGCTCGACCCCGAACTCGACCTCTGGCACACGGCGAAGCCCTTCCTCGAGAAGTGGATGACCGACCAGATCGGGCCGCACAAGCTCTTCGAGCAGTTGCGGGCCGAGGCCCCGCGCTATGCCAAGCTGCTGCCGCAATTGCCGCGCCTGCTGCACGATTTCCTCGAGAATCGGCCCGCCGACCACCGTCGCGAACTGATCGAGCTGCTGGCCGCTCAAAAGCGCACTAACCGCCTGCTGCAGATCATCATCTACGGTGGCATGGGTTTTGTATTGGGTTTGCTCGCCATGCAGCTGCTGCTGCGCGTGCGCTTGTTCTAGATGACTGCTCTCATTTTCTTCCGGAGGTCCCATCCATGAAATCGATGTTGATGCGTCCCGCCCAGATCCTGTGCGCTCTGGGGGTGACCGTTGCCGTGCTGACCGCCCCGGCAGTCCATGCCGAGGAAGAGAAGGTCCTCAACATCAATAACTGGGGCGACTACATCGCCGACGACACTGTCGCGAACTTCGAGAAGGAAACGGGCATCAAGGTCCGCTACGACCTCTTCGACAGCAACGAGGCGCTGCATGCCAAGCTGGTCGCCGGCATGAGCGGCTACGACATCGTCGTGCCCGGGTCCCACTTCGCCAAGATGCAGATCCAGGCCGGCCTGCTGCAGAAGCTGGACAAGTCCAAGATCCCCAACCTTGCCAACCTCGATCCGGCGATCCAGGCTCAGCTGGCCAAGATGGACCCGGGCAACGACTACATCGTCGACTGGCTCTGGGGCTATACGACCGTGGGCATCAACGCCGACAAGGTCAGGAAGGCCCTGGGCGGGGCGCCGCTTCCCGACAACGCCTGGGACCTGGTGTTCAAGCCCGAATATGCCTCCAAGCTGAAGGCCTGCGGCGTGTCCTTCCTGGACACGGCCTCGGAGATCCTGCCGATCGCCCTGAAGTACCTCGGCAAGGATCCACGCAGCAAGGATCCCGCGGACTACAAGGCCGCGGGCGACATGCTCAAGGCCGTTCGGCCCTACGTGACACGCTTCTCGGGCTCGGGCTCCGATTACATCGACCAGATGGCCAAGGGCCAGCTGTGCGCCGTGATCGGCTGGTCGGGCGACATCATGATCGCCAAGGACAAGTCGGCGAAGGCCAAGACGCCGCAGAACCTCGAGGTGCTGCTGCCCAAGATGGGCGGCCTGCTGTTCTTCGACACGATGGCCATTCCCAAGGATGCCAAGCACCCCGAGAACGCATACAAGTGGATCAACTACATCCTGCGCCCCGAGGTCCACGCGTCCCTGACGAACAAGGTGTTCTACGCCAACCCCAACAAGGCGGCGATGAAGTTCGTCACGCCCGCGCTGGCCAAGAACAAGGCCGTGTTTCCCGACGAGGCGGCGCTGGCCACGATGATTCCCCCCGACACGCCGGACCAGGCCACCTTGCGCCTGGTGACCCGCACTTTCACCAACTTCAAGGCCAATCGCTGACAGGCTTCGCATGAATTCTCCCAAGGAGGAAAGCTCGTTCCTGCGGATCGAAGGCGTCACCAAGGACTTTGGGGACTTTCGTGCCGTGGACGAGGTCAGTTTGAACGTCGCGCGAGGGGAGATCTTCGCGCTGCTCGGGTCTTCGGGATGCGGCAAGAGCACGCTGCTGCGCATCCTGGCGGGCTTCGAGACGCCTTCGGCCGGGCGCGTCGTTCTCGATGGCGTCGATCTCGCGGACCGGCCGCCCTATGAGCGCCCGGTCAACATGATGTTCCAGTCGTATGCGCTCTTCCCGCACCTGACGGTCTGGGACAACATCGCGTTCGGTCTGCGCCGTGACAAGCTGCCCAAGTCCGAGATCGCGTCGCGGGTCGAGGAAATGCTGCGGCTGGTGCAGCTCGGCGCGTTCGCCGGCCGCAAGCCGCACCAGCTGTCGGGCGGCCAGCAGCAGCGCGTGGCCCTGGCGCGCAGCCTGGCCAAGCGCCCGCAGTTGCTGCTGCTCGACGAACCGCTGGGCGCCCTGGACAAGAAGCTGCGCGAGGCCACGCAGATCGAGCTGGTCAACATCATCCAGCAGGTCGGTGTCACCTGCGTGATGGTGACGCACGACCAGGAGGAGGCAATGACCATGGCCTCCCGCATGGCGGTGATGAGCGAAGGGCGCTTCCTGCAGGTCGGCAGCCCGGTCGACGTCTATGAAACGCCCGCCACGCGTTTCGTTGCCGATTTCATCGGCAACGTCAACCTGATGGACGGCGTCATCGAGACCGACGAGGCCGACCATGTCGATATCCAGTGCGCGGACGTTCGGCACCGGGTCGGACACGGCATCACCGGTTACAGGGGGCAGACCGTCACGGTCGCGGTGCGCCCCGAGAAGATCCATCTGGGCGCCCACGAGCCCGACCAGGATCACAACAAGGCGATGGGCGTCGTCAGGGCCATGTCCTATTTCGGCGTCTACACCGTCTATCACCTCGAGTTGATCAGTGGCGCCACGCTCAAGGTCAATGTCGAGAACGAAACGCGGGATCGCGCGGGCGTTCCCGCGCAAGGCGATACGGTCTGGGCGCATTGGTTGCCGAGCTCGCAGGTCGTGTTGACGCAATAGGAGCTTCGCCATGGCTTCTTTTCGTCGCACGGGCGGTTCCCCGCGGGCTTCTGGCCGGACTGCCCTCGCCAAGGGTCGAGCCTTGGTGATCGGCGCGCCCGCCTTGTGGCTGCTGGTCTTCTTTCTGCTGCCCTTCCTCATCGTCCTGCGCATCAGCTTCGCCGAGATGGATGGCGCCAAGCTCAGCGAGCTCCTGAGCTTCGCGAACCAGCAGGTCGCATTGACGCTGAAGCTCCAGAACTACGTGACTCTTTTCCAGGACGACTTGTACTGGGTCACCTACGGGCATTCGCTGATCTACGCGGGCGCCACCGCCGGGATCTGCCTGCTGATCGGCTACCCGTTCGCCTACTTCATGGCGCGTGCTTCGGCCGGATTGCAGCCGCTGCTGCTGATGGGGGTGATGCTGCCTTTCTGGACCAGCTTCCTGTTGCGCGTCTACGCCTGGAAGGGCCTGCTGGACGCCGATACCGGGTGGGTCGGCCGGTTCCTGGCGCATATCCACGTCGACCAGCTGCTGCTGCCGCTGGGCCTCATATCGGCGCCGGGACAGTTCATGTACACGCCCTTCTCGCTCATGCTGGGCATGGTCTACACCTATCTTCCCTTCATGGTGCTGCCCCTCTACGGCACGCTGTCCAAGATGGACTTGCGGCTGCTCGAGGCCGCGCAGGATCTCGGCGCGACCCCCTGGCAGGCTTTCTGGCGCATCACCGTGCCGCTGTCGAGGAGCGGGATCATCGCCGGCGCCATGCTGGTCTTCATTCCCTGCGTGGGTGAATATGTGATTCCGGAGCTGCTGGGCGGCCCGGAAACGCTGATGATCGGGCGCGTGCTGTGGGACGAGTTCTTCGCCAACAACGACTGGCCCATGGCTTCCAGCGTGGCGGTGGTGATGGTGCTGCTCATCATCGTGCCGCTCGCCATCTTCAACCGCAACCAGGCAAAGGCGGCGCGCCCATGATCGTCACGGCGGCGGGGCGCTGGACCAGCCGGATCTGGCTGGCGCTGGGTTTCGCGTTTCTCTACCTGCCCATCCTCGCGCTGATCGTCTTCAGCTTCACCGACTCTCCGGTGCCGAACGTCTGGGCCGGCTTCAGCTTGCGCTGGTACCGCAAGCTGGCGATGGACGGGGAAATCCGGGACGGTCTCTTTCTCTCGCTGCGGATTGCCGCCGCCACCGCGACCGGCGCCATCGTCCTGGGTACGCTCGCGGCCTTCGCGCTGGAGCGCTTTCCCCGCTTCCGGGGCCGCACGATGTTCTCCGGCATGGTCAGCGCGCCGCTGGTGATGCCGGAGGTGATCGTGGGGCTTTCGCTGCTCCTGATGCTGGTTTCTGTCCAGCGCGCCTTCGGCTTTCCGGAGCGTGGCCTCGTGACGATCTGGTTGGGCCACCTGCTGGTCGGCCTCGCTTACGCCACGGTGGTGATCGGCGCGCGGCTGCGCGACCTCAACCCGCAGTTCGAGGAGGCGGCCCAGGATCTCGGCGCGCGGCCCTTGCAGGTCTTCTTCCTCGTGACATTGCCGATGATTGCCGAGTCCCTGCTCGCCGCATGGCTCCTGACTTTCACGCTGTCGCTCGACGACGTGGTGATGTCCGCCTTTCTTTCCGGTCCGGGCTCGACCACGCTGCCGCTGGTGATCTTCTCGCGCGCCCGGCTGGGTCTGGATCCGACCGTCAATGCGCTGGCCACGGTCGTGATCGGCATGGTGACGGTCTTCGTCATCGTGTCGAGCTACATGATCGCTGCACGGGAGCGGAGGCGCTACAGGGAGGGGCAGGCCGCGCTCAGAGGGGCGCCGCGCTTATAATCGAGGGCTTTGCGAGCGGCCGCCGGCTGCTCCATTTCGCCCCCCTCGACCCCATGCCCATCTACGCCTACAAGTGCAGCGCCTGCGGCTTTGCCAAGGACGCGCTGCAGAAAATGTCCGACGCTCCCCTCACGGTGTGTCCGGCTTGCGGCGAGAGCACGTTCAGCAAGCAGCTCACCGCCGCCGGCTTCCAGCTCAAGGGATCCGGCTGGTATGTCACGGATTTTCGCGAGGGCGGAGGCAAGAAGGGCGGCGACAAGCCTGCCGAGAAGAGCGCCGAAAGCGCGGACGGCGCGTCGGCCAAGCCGGCCGATGGCGCCAGCGGGACCACGCCTGCTGCCTCTCCTTCTGCTGCCCCTGCCGCGGCCCCCACCGCTGCCGCTGCCTCGGCGCCGTCCACCTCCACGAAGAGCGACTGAGGCCAGGCCATGCTCGCGCTGCGCAAATGGCTGCTGTCCGGCTTGCTGGTCATCGTTCCGCTGGTCATCACGCTGGGCGTGCTGAACTGGATCATCGGCACGCTCGACCAGACGCTCTGGCTGCTGCCTGAAGAGTGGCAGAAATGGCTGTACGACCACCGGGTGCGCGGCCTGGGCGTGCTGCTCACGCTGGCGATCCTGCTCGTGGTCGGCGCCGTGGCCAGCAACTTCGTCGGCAAGCGCCTGTTGGGCTGGGGCGACGCGGTGGTGCGCCGCATTCCCGTGGTCCGCTCGATCTACTCCAGCGTCAAGCAGGTTTCCGACACCCTCTTCTCCGAGAACGGCAATGCATTCCGCACCGCGGTGCTGATCCAATGGCCGCGCGAAGGCGCCTGGACCATTGCCTTCGTTACCGGCACGCCCAGCAGCGACATGGTGGAGCACCTGGGCGGCGGCGAGTATCTCGGTGTCTACGTCCCCACCACGCCCAATCCAACGGGCGGTTACTTCATGATGCTCAAGCGCAGCGACTGCATCGAACTTGAAATGAGCGTGGACGACGCGCTCAAGTACATCGTCTCGATGGGGGTGGTCGTTCCTGGCGGCCCCGCAACGATAGCGAACAGATAGAAAAATGCGCCAACCCGGCGCCCGGAATCCACTTATGGCCATGCGTTCTCACTACTGCGGTCTCGTGACCGAAGCCCTCCTCGGCGAAACCGTTACCCTGTGCGGCTGGGTCAACCGCCGCCGCGATCACGGTGGGGTGATCTTCATCGACCTGCGCGACCGCGAAGGCTACGTGCAGGTGGTGTGCGACCCCGATCGCGCGGCGACCTTCGCGACGGCCGAGGTCCTGCGCAACGAGTTCTGCGTGCAGGTCACAGGGCTGGTGCGCGCACGCCCTGAAGGCACGATCAACGAGAACCTCAAGAGCGGCAAGATCGAGGTGCTGTGCCACGAGATGAAGGTTCTGAACCCGTCCGTGACGCCGCCCTTCCTGCTGGACGACGACAACCTGTCTGAGACCACCCGTCTCACGCACCGCGTGCTGGATCTGCGTCGTCCGGCGATGCAGCGCAACATGATGCTGCGCTACAAGGTGACCATGGAGGCGCGCAAGTTCCTCGACGCCAACGGCTTCATCGACATCGAAACCCCGATGCTGGGCAAGTCCACGCCCGAAGGCGCGCGCGACTACCTGGTCCCGAGCCGCGTGCACGACGGCAGCTTCTTCGCGCTGCCGCAGTCGCCGCAACTCTTCAAGCAGTTGCTGATGGTGGCCGGGTATGACCGCTACTACCAGATCGTCAAGTGCTTCCGCGACGAAGACCTGCGCGCCGACCGCCAGCCGGAGTTCACCCAGATCGACATCGAAACCTCGTTCATGGGCGAGGAAGAGATCCGCGAGATGTTCGAAGGCATGATCCGCAAGGTGTTCCGCGCCGCGGCCGAGGTCGAACTGCCGCCATTCCCGGTCATGACCTATGGCGATGCGATGTTCAAGTACGGCTCCGACAAGCCCGACTTGCGTGTGAAGCTCGAGTTCACCGAATTGACGGACGTGATGCGCAACGTCGAGTTCAAGGTCTTCGCCCAGGCGGCCAGCACGCCCGGCGGGCGCGTCGTGGCGCTGCGCGTGCCGGGCGGCGGCGCGGAGGGTGGATTGTCGCGCGGCGATATCGACGCCTATACCGAGTTCGTCAAGATCTACGGCGCCAAGGGCCTTGCCTACATCAAGGTCAATGACGCGGCGCAGGGCCGTGAAGGGCTTCAGAGCCCGATCGTCAAGAATCTCAACGACGCCTCGCTGGCCGAAATCATCGCGCGCACCGGCGCACGGAATGGCGACATCCTGTTCTTCGGCGCCGACAAGGAAAAAGTCGTCAACGACGCCATCGGAGCGCTGCGCGTGAAGATCGGCCACAGCGCCTTCGGTCGCAAGAGCGGCCTGTTCGAGGACCGCTGGGCGCCGCTGTGGGTGGTCGACTTCCCGATGTTCGAGTTCGACGAGGAAGGCCAGCGTTGGTCCGCGGTGCACCATCCGTTCACCGCCCCCAAGGACGGGCATGAAGACCTCATGGACACGGCGCCCGAGAAGTGCATCGCCAAGGCCTACGACATGGTGCTCAACGGCATCGAGATGGGCGGTGGCTCGGTGCGGATCCATCGTGAGGAAGTGCAGAGCAAGGTGTTCCGCGCGCTGAAGATCAATGCCGAGGATGCGCAGAACAAGTTCGGCTTCCTGCTGGATGCGCTGCAGTACGGTGCTCCCCCGCATGGCGGCATTGCCATCGGCCTTGACCGGCTGGTGATGCTCATCACCGGTGCGGAATCGATCCGCGACGTGATCGCTTTCCCCAAGACCCAGCGCGCCCAGGATCTGCTGACGCAGGCGCCCAGCCCGGTCGACGAGAAGCAACTGCGCGAGCTGCACATCAAGCTGCGCAACACGCCTCAGGCGGTCTGAGAGGGCAGGGGGTCGCCGGCATGAGTGAGCGGCCCTGGAAGATTCCCGAGTCGGTGCTGGTCGTGATCCACACGCCGGCACTCGATGTGCTCTTGATCCGCCGCGCCGACGCGGTGGATTTCTGGCAGTCGGTGACCGGGAGCAAGGACCTGGACAGCGAGCCGCTGGCACTCACCGCCGCGCGAGAAGTCGCGGAGGAAACCGGCATCGATTGCGGGGGGGGCAGCCCACTCGCGCCGCAGTTGCGCGACTGGCGATTGCGGAACGTCTACGAGATCTACCCGCGCTGGCGCGGGCGTTACGCGCCGGGCGTGACCCACAATACCGAGCACCTGTTCGGCCTGTGCGTGCCGGAACGCCTCACGCCCCGATTGAATCCGCGCGAACATACGGCCTGGCAATGGTTGCCCTACCGCGAGGCGGCCGACGCGTGTTTTTCCCCTTCGAATGCGGAAGCGATCCTGCTCCTGCCACAATTTGCGCAATGACTTCGCCGGTGAACACCTTCCGGGTGGCGACCTACAACATCCACAAGGGTGTGCAAGGGATCGGGCCGACACGTCGGCTCGAGATCCACAACCTCGGCCATGCCATCGAGCAACTCGACGCCGACATCGTGTGCCTGCAGGAAGTGCGCAAGATGAATCGACAGGCCGCCGCGCGCTTCCAGCGCTGGCCCGAGATACCGCAGGCCGACTTTCTCGCACCCGAGGGCTACACGGCGGTCTACGAAACCAATGCCGTCACCCGGCATGGAGAGCACGGCAACGCGCTGCTCACGCGCTGGCCGGTGCTGCGCAAGACCCACCAGGACATCTCCGACCACCGCTTCGAACAACGCGGCCTGCTGCACGTCGCGATCGACGTCGAAGGTCGTCCGCTGCACGCTATCGTGGTGCATCTTGGCTTGATCAAGGGCAGCCGCGTGCGCCAGGTAGCGATGCTGCGCGAGTTCATCGAACGCGAAATCCCGCCGGGCGAGGCCGTGGTCGTGGCCGGTGACTTCAACGACTGGGGCGCGCGCATGCGCTACGCGATGAACGCGATGGGCTTGCGCGACAGCAGCGACCTGCGCGGGCCGCGCACGCTGACTTACCCTTCACGCCTGCCAGTGGCGCAACTCGACTTCATCTACGGACGCTGGGCCGAGCCAGTCGCGTGCTCGGTGCCACGTGGGCCGATCTGGGCCCGCATGTCAGATCATCTGCCGTTGGTCACAGACTTTGTGCTATCAAAATAGTAGCTCGACCCGCAAGCAGGGTCAGCCTTCCGGAGGTGATTCTCTGAATCCCGTTCGCTGTTAGGATGCCCGCATGCTAAGGAAAATCGATACCGCACCGCGCTCCGATGATGGGGTGGAGGACGAGGGCACACCCGTCTCCGTGAAGATCCGCGAGCGCCTCCTTGCCGCTCGCAAGCGCTTCAACGCCAACGACAACATCGCCGAGTTCATCGAACCCGGTGAACTCGAGCGCCTGCTCGATGAAGTCGAGGGCAAGATGAAGCACGTGCTCGAGAGCCTGGTCATCGATCTCGACAACGATCACAACACCGGCAACACTGCTCGCCGCGTTGCGAAGATGTACCTGCAGGAGGTGTTCAAGGGCCGCTATGTGCCGCAGCCTTCGCTGACCGAGTTTCCGAACGCCGAGCATCTGAACGAACTCATGATCGTCGGCCCGATCACGGTGCGCAGCGCTTGCTCCCATCACTTCTGCCCGATCATCGGCAAGCTGTGGATCGGCGTCATGCCCAACGAGCAGACCAATGTGATCGGCCTGTCGAAGTATGCGCGGCTGGCCGAGTGGGTGATGAGCCGCCCGCAGATCCAGGAAGAAGCCGTGGTGCAGCTTGCCGATCTGATCCAGGAGCGCACGCAGCCCGACGGCCTGGCCCTCGTGGTCGAGGCCGAGCACTTCTGCATGCAATGGCGGGGCGTCAAGGAGATGGACAGCAAGATGATCAATTCCGTGATGCGAGGGGTATTCTTGAAAGATTCCAACCTGCGCCGCGAATTCCTTTCGCTTCTTCCCCGCAAGAACTGAACGCCATGCTCGTACGCCTTCTCTATGCAAGCCGCGCCGTCGACACCAGCCAGGGCGCAATCGACGCGATCCTCGCGCAGTCGCGCTCGCATAACACGGCCTGCGGCGTCACTGGCATCCTTTGCTATGGCGGCGGAATCTTCCTGCAGGCCATCGAAGGCGGTCGGACAGCGATCAGCGAGCTCTATGGCCACATCCAGCGCGATGCACGCCACAAGGACGTGGTGCTGCTTCACTACGAAGAAATCAACGAGCGCCGCTTCGGCGGCTGGACGATGGGGCAGGTCAATCTGTCGAAGCTCCATGTATCGACCTTGCTCAAGTATTCGGAAAAGCCGGAACTCGATCCGTACAAGGTGTCGGGCAAGGTTTCGCTCGCGCTGCTGGAAGAATTGATGGCCACCGCGGCCATCGTCGGCCGTCACTGAAGCGGGCGCGCCGCGCCTTGCGTGCCGATGCTTCTTTTCGGCTGTGATTTCTCGAGCGCGCCGACGGCGCGAAAGCCCATCGTGGTCGCCCTCGGCACGCTGCAGAAGGGGCGCGTCCGACTTTCCGGCCTCGAATGCTTCACGTCGCTCGACGCGTGGGGCACCTGGCTGCGTTCGGCACCGGCGTGGGTGGGCGGCTTCGACTTTCCGTTCGGCCTGCCCCGCGAGCTGATCGCCCATCTGGGCTGGCCCCTGCAATGGGCGCCGCTCATGAGGCACTATGCGAACCTTTCGCGCAGCGAGATACGCGAGACCTTCGCTGCCTTCTGCGATGCGCGCCCTGCGGGCGGGAAGTTCGCGCATAGGGCGACGGACGGGCCGGCGGGATCCAGCCCTTCGATGAAATGGGTCAACCCTCCGGTCGCCTTCATGCTGCACGCCGGCGTGCAAGGTCTCCTCGCGGCTGGCGCGGCGCTGCCCGGTCTCCACACGCCAGCACACGGCACGGCCCGCGTCGCGCTGGAGGCCTATCCGGGCCTCCTCGCCCGCGAGCAGATCGGCCGGCGCAGCTACAAGAGCGACGACCCCGCCTCCCAGACGACGCAGCGATGGGTCGCGCGCGCCGATCTTCTCGCCGCGCTTGAACGCGGTTCCGCCCGCCTGGGTCTGCGGCTCGCGCTCGGGAATGCGGAGCGCGATCAGTTGCTCGCCGATGCCAAGGGCGACAGGATCGACGCGGCCCTCTGTCTCATGCAAGCCGCCTGGGGGATGGAGCGTCGATCGAGTGCCGGCCCGGGCTATGGCCTTCCCGCGCAAGTCGACGACTTGGAAGGCTGGATCGTCAGCGCCTGACTTCCCGACGTCCTACAACAGGTCAAGGCGACTTCGTGTTGCGGGGATGGCTCCCCCCGTTAGATTGACTTGAGTGGTTCGACCGGACCACCTATTCATCCATGCAACGTGCGAAGGAAGCGATATGAACAAGGATCAAGTGACAGGCCGCGTCGACCAGGCCAAAGGCAAGATCAAGGAAGCCACCGGCAAGCTGACCGGCAGCGAAAAGCTGGAAACCGAGGGCGTGGTGGACCAGGCCGCAGGTAAGGTGCAGAGCACCTATGGCGACGCCAAGGAAAAGGCCAAGGACGCCATCAAGCGCGGCGCAGACAAGCTGTGATCCCCGAGGGCGTTCCGCGACGCCCGCCGTTTGAACGTACTGGAGATTTCACATGACTCATCTCACTCAAGGCTCTGGGGCGACGCGTCAGTGGCTTGCGCTGCTGGTGGCTGGCGGCGCTCTGGCGCTGGCGGGCTGCAGCGGCAAGTCGGACAGCGAGACCGCCGGGCAGAAGTTGGATTCCGCGATCCAGAAGACCGAAAAGGCCGGGTCTGATGCGAAGGCGAAAACCGAACAGATGGCAAGCGATGCCAAGGCCAAGGTCGAGTCTTCGGATGCCAAGGAATCGGTGAAGGACGCGGGCGCGAAGGTTGCCGGCGCGGTCGATGATGCAGCCATCACAGCCAAGGTGTCAGCGGGCTTGGCGAAGGATCCTGACCTGAGCGCGATCAAGATCGACGTCGACACCAAGGGCGGTATCGTGAGTCTGAACGGACCCGCCCCGACGGCGGCGGCAAAGATGCGGGCGGAGGAAATCGCGAAGGCTGTGGACGGCGTCAGCGCGGTCCAGAACCATCTCCAAGTGAAGGCAATGTAAGCCCGGTCCGTTTGCGGGCCTCTCTCAAGAAACAAAACTGAAGACGCGGGCATTCATGCGACAACCGGCGTCTGAGTGATCTGGAAGCCAAGCGCGGCGGCGCGGCGCTTGAGTGCGGCGATAGATCGCTCGCGCTGCTGCTCTTCATAGCGTTGCTGGCCTTGATCGAC
>NZ_JBFTPS010000037.1:0-71394 GCF_056398605.1 Variovorax sp. 01T432 | reverse complement strand
GATCTGACTCGGCCGCTGCCACGCTGATACTGTCCTTATGGACATCCAAACCCACGTGAATCTTGCTACGCTCTTCCATGGTCGGTCTCCTTGTTGCTGACGACGCAAGTCACAGCATGTAGCTCTACGTCCTTGGACGCAACCTACGAGTTTGGAGACCGGCCGCCTACCCAGGGGGGCGGCGACCATGATGTCTAGCGAGTGAGGACCCGCCGGATGGAGTAGCTCAAGGCATCCACGAGCGCGACCAGCAGCAGCATGGCGCCCAGCACGGTGGCGGTCTTTCCCATCTGGAAGAGCCCCATGTGAAAGGCCAGCAGCTGTCCGAGCCCTCCGGCCCCGACCACCCCGAGGATCGCGGCGGCGCGGATGTTGTTCTCCCAGCGATAGAGCGTGTACGAGATCAACTGGGGCACGACCTGGGGCAGCGTCGCGTAGAGGAAGACGCGGACCGCGCCGATGCCTTGGGTGCGCAGCGCCGCCGCGGGCTCCTGCGGCGCGTTCTCCACGGCCTCGCCGAACAGGCGCCCCAGCACACCGGTGGTGTGCAGGGCGAGCGCCAGGGTGCCGGCGAAGGGGCCGAGCCCCGCCGAGATCAGCAGCAGCGCCGCCCACACCAGTTCGGGCACGGCCCGCAGCGCGTTCAGCAGCAGCCGGGTCGGCCCTCTCGCCCACGCGGCATCGCCCTCGTGGGTCCGGCTCGCGGGCAGCGCCAGCAGCAGGCCGAAGACCGCCGCGATCAGCGTGCCCAGCGCCGACATCGCCAGCGTCTCCACGGACGCCGCCGCCACCTTGCGGACGAACGCGGCGGACAGATCCGGCGGGAAGAACTCGGCGCCGAAGCGCGCCATGCGCCGGCCCGCATCCGCCGAGAAGAACGCACGCCATTGCAGGTCCAGGCTCCAGAAGCTGAGGACGACCAGCAGCACGATGCCGAGCGTGAACCAGCAGGCCTTGCAGCGTGCATCGAAGAGCGGCGCCGGCAGCTTGTAGGGAACGTTGGCGGCTTGCCGCGTCGGCGTCTTCTTCATGCCAGCGCCCGCCTGAGCCACGTGCTGGCACGGTCGGCCAGCGCCACCAGCAGCACGAAGACCAGCAGCATCGTCGCCACTTCGCCGCCGGCGAACATCTTGGTCGAGGTGTCGAGCAGCTGGCCCAGCCCGCCGGCACCGACGAAGCCCAGCACCACCGACGAGCGGATGGCGCACTCCCAGCGGTAGACGGTGTAGGAGCTCAGCTCGGCTGCGTTCTGCGGCAGCAGCCCGTAGGAAAAGGCCTGAAGGCGTCCGCTGCCGTTGGCGAGCAGGTTGCGCACGACGGTGCTGTCGCTGCTTTCGAGGATGTCGGCGTAGACCTTGCCGAGCATGCCGCCGTAGGTGAGCGCGATCGCGAGCACTCCCGCGGTCGGCCCGAGGCCCACGACGCGAACGAAGACCAGCGCCCACACCAGTTCGGGAATGCTGCGCAGCGCCACCAGGGCCCAGCGCATGGCCTGCCGCAGCAAGGCCGGCACAGTGCCCATGCGGCCCGACAGCGCCGAGACCGACAGTGCCCGCGTCGACACGAGCGCGGCAGGCAGGGCGATCATCAGCGCGAGCGTGATGCCGGCGGTCGCGATGGCCACCGTGCGCCAGGTTTCGCGCGCGACCAGGCGCAGGAACTCGCCGTCGGTCGCCGGCGGCACGAAGGCCGACAGGAAGCGCAGTGTCGGGCCGCGGCTCTCGGCCTCGAACAGGATCCAGGGCCGGAACTCCGTCGCGACGAACATCGGCCACAGCAGGACCAGGGCGGCGGCGGTCCAGAACAGCCGGCCGATCCAGGCCGGGTCGCGGCGCGGCTTTGCGGCATTCATCGGCAGTGCATCACCACCGGCCGCGGTGCCGAGGGCGCGGGTTCCGAGGGCGCGGGCGCCGCCCCGACCAGCTCGTCTTCATGCTGCGCATAGAGCGCGGCGAGTATTTCGCGGCTCACCTGCGCGGCCGGCAAGTCGAAGTGGATCGTGCCGCCGCGCAAGCCCACGATGCGGCCGAAATGGGCCAGCGCGGTGTCGACCTGGTGCATCGCGGTCAGCATCGTGATGCCCCGCTCTCGCGCAAGTGCCACGAGTTCGGTGATGGCCTGCTCGGCGCGCGCCGGATCGAGCGCCGACAAGGGCTCGTCGATGAGCCACATCGTGGCCGGCGCGAGCACCGCGCGCGCCAGCCCGACGCGCTGCCGCTCGCCCCCGGACAGGCGATCCACCCGCGCGAACAGCTTGTCGCCCAGGTCGAAGCGTTCCAGCGCGGCATAGGCACCGGGGATGTCGCGCGGATAGAAGAGCGATCGCAGGCTGGTCGCGAAGCTCCACGCCGGCAGGCATCCGGCCAGCACCGCCGTGACCACGCGCTGGCGCGGCGGCAGCGGCGGCGTCTGCGGCGCCATGAACAGGCGGCCGCGCTGCCGCTGCAGGGCCCGCACGCTCAGCGACCAGGGATCGACGCCATCGAAAGTCAGCCCGCCCGTCGCGGGCTTGAGGGACGCGGCCGCCACTTGCAGCAAGGTCGTCTTGCCCGCGCCCGACGGGCCGATCACCGCCACCTGCTCGCCGGCCTCGAGGTGCAGGCTCAGGTCGCGCAGCGCGGTGGTTCCGCGCTGCGCGGCCGGATGCCGCGCATGGATGCCATGCAGATCGAGCTTCACGGTGCGGTGTTCCCTCTCAGAGCAGGCCCGCGCTCTTCGCCGCCGTCTCGATGCCCTTGTAGTTCTCGGGCCGCGTCGGGATGAAGCGGGTCGCGCGCTGCAGTTCGAGGATCTCCTTGCCCTCCGGCGTCTTCGGGTCCAGGTCGAGGAAGGCCCGCGTGAGCGTGGCGCGCATGGCCTCGGGCATGTCCGAACTCACGGACCAGTTGTAGTCGTAGTACGCCGGGGTGGTGTAGAACACGCGCACCTTCTGCGGATCGACCTTCTTGTCGGCGACGAATTTCTCCCACACCGAGATGTTCAGGGCACCGGCCTGCACCTTGCCGCCGGCGACGGCGGCGATGGTCGCGTCGTGCGCGCCGCTGTAGGCCACGCGCTTGAAGTCCTTGTCCGGATCGATGCCGGCCTGCAGCAGGAAGCTGCGCGGCATCAGGTGCCCGCTGGTGGAGCTTTGCGAGCCGAAGCTCACGTCCTTGCCCTTGAGATCGGCGAGCGTCCTGATGGCCGGGTCGGAGGTGATGAACACCGACTTGAAGCGCTCGTCTTCCTCGCGCTGGACGATCGGAATCACCTTGCCGCCCGAGCGCGCGGACGCCTGGACGAAGGTGAAGCCGCCGAACCACGCCAGGTCGACCTTGCCGTTGATCAGGACCTCGACGGCCGAGGCGTAGTCCGTGACCGGGGTGAACTCGACCTTCATGCCGAGTTTCTTCTCGAGATACTTCACGAGCGGCCCGGCCTTGCGCGCGAGCTCGGTCGGCGACTCGTCGGGGATGGCGGTCACGCGAAACACCTTCTGCTGCTGCGCCTGCGCCGGAACCATCGATGCGAGGCACAGGCAGGCGAACAGTGCTGGCAGGAATCGGGAGCGAAGAAAACCGTACATGACATGAAATCCGGGTCAGTGTTGATGAAGCGGCATTACACCGCGGAAGACGAGCGGCCCGGTGCGGACCGCCCGATGCCCTACCCGCCCGCGCACGAGCGGAAGCCCGCGAACACGTCGTTTCGGTCCGCGGCAAAGAAGTTGCGATAGCGAGGATGCTTCATGTGGGGCGTCGTCGCGAACGATCCGCCGCGCAGCACGGGCCGGCCGTCGAACCAGGGTTGCGAATAGTCCCGGTAGGGATGCGGCACGAAACCCGGATAGGGCGCGAACGCGCTGGCCGTCCACTCCCAGACCTCGCCCCAATCGAAAGCCTCCTGCTCCTGCGACGCAAGCATCGCGGCGCATTCCCATTCCGCCTCGGTGGGCAGACGGCGCCCCGCCCATCGGCACCACGCCGCGGCCTCGTGCGCGCTGAGATTCTGGGCCGGGGCCGACAGCTCGGCCGCCACCCATCGTCCGAAGCGCAGCTGCTGCCAGCCGTCGACCGTTCGCCGCAGGTACGAGGGGCCGCGGGCATCGGCCCGCTGCCGCCACGTCCAGCCGGCCGCCGTCCATGCGCCTTGGGTCTCGTAGCCACCCGCCTCCACGAAGGGGATGTACTGGCGCCAGGTCACCGGCGCACGATCGATCGTGAACGGGCCCAGTTGGACGTCCAGGGCACGCAGTTCATTGTCGAAGGCGAAGCCGGCGTCGCCCGCACCCATCCGCGATGTACGGCCCGGGATGTGCCAGGCACCCGCGGCGCTCACGGCCTGCGCGGACTTGCCGGTCATCGCCGGTCCGAGATCGATGCCGAGGCGCTGCGCGATGAAGTGCCAGGCCTCGCGATGCATGTCTTCGTGGAAGAGCGCGAGCCGGAAGAAGTAGAGCTCGTCGTCGCCCGCCCCGCTTTCGCGCAGCAGTTCCAGCGTGCCGTGGCGCACGGCGCCGAGGTAGCTTCGCGTGGCATCGGGATCGGGCAGCGCCAGGTGCCAGCGCCGGTCATGGGGCACGTTCGACGAATCGAACAGTTCATCCGCATTCGGCAGCAGCGGCGAGCCGCGAGCGCCCGTCGGGTCGCAGGCCGGGCCGCGCGCCCGCGCGCTGTTGCGCGCGATCCAGAACTCCTCGAACCAGCCGACGTGGCCGAGCTCCCACAGCGGCAGGTTCACAACCGGGTCCGGCGCGATGCGCAATCCCTGGGGTCCGAGCGCCCGCTCGAAGCCCTCGAACAAGGCCAGCAGTTGTTCGCGGCCGTGGGTCAGCGCCGCCGCCAGTTCGGCCGGTCCGGCATGGCGGATCGCCGAGGCCGATGCGGGACCATGACCTGATGGCGCCTGGTTCACCGGTATAAGCTGCGACATGCTTCGCCCTTCAGTCTGCATCGTCACGCCGGCGCTGGCGGGTGCCAACAACGGCAACTGGCAAACCGCCAGGCGCTGGTCGCAGATGCTCAAGGGCCATTATCGTGTGGCGCTGGCGGACCGTTGGAGCGGAACGCCGGCGGACGCCATGATCGCCCTGCACGCGCGCAAGTCGGCGGACTCGATCGCTCGCTGGTCGCAGCAGTCGCCTCGCCGCCCGCTGGTCGTCGTGCTGACCGGAACGGATCTCTACCGCGACATCCACGCCGATGCGAATGCCCAGCGCTCGCTGGCACTCGCGGATCGACTGGTCGTTCTCCATGAGCGGGCGGTGGACGATCTGCCGGAACCATTCCGACGCAAGGCCATGGCGTGCTTCCAGTCCACGCCGGCCCGCAAGCCGGTGTCCCGAACCCATCGGCATCTTCGAGCCATCATGGTCGGCCACCTGCGCGAGGAGAAGGCACCGCAGACCTATTTCGCGGCGGCGCGCAAGCTCAAGCGTCGGCATGACATCCTGCTCGACCACGTCGGCGCCGCGCTCGATCCCGCGCTGGGCGCCGAAGCGCGGGCCCTCCAGGAGAGCTGCCCGAGCTATCGCTGGCTGGGCGGCCTGCCCCACCAGGACGTGCGCCGGCGCATCCAGGGCGCCCACGTTCTCGTGCACCCAAGCCGCATGGAAGGCGGCGCCCACGTCGTGATGGAGGCGATCCGCAGCGGCACGCCGGTGATCGCCAGCCGCATCTCCGGCAACGTCGGCATGCTCGGGCCCGACTACGCGGGCTACTTCGAGCCGGGCGACGCCGACGGTCTGGCGGCCCTGCTGGAGCGTTGCCGCGATGACCCGGCGATACTCGAACGCCTCGGCTCGCAGTGCGCGCAACGCGCGCACCTTTTCGAACCCGCGCGAGAGCGCGCCACCCTCCTGACCCTGCTGGACGATCTGCTGGAGACATCCCGATGAACGCACCCCTCACCACTTCGATGAATCCCCGACTGACCTCCCTGTCCCACGGCGGCGGCTGCGGCTGCAAGATCGCACCCGGCGTCCTGAGCGAGATCCTGAAGAACACCAACCGGATGCCGGTGCCGCCCCAGCTGCTGGTCGGCATCGAAACCGCCGACGACGCCGCCGTCTATCAGCTGACGGACGACATCGCGCTGATCGCGACCACCGATTTCTTCATGCCGATCGTCGACGACCCCTTCGATTTCGGCCGCATCGCCGCCACCAACGCGATCAGCGACGTGTATGCCATGGGCGGCAAGCCGATCATGGCGCTCGCGCTGGTGGGCATGCCGATCAACGTGCTGTCCACCGACGTGATCGGCAAGATCCTGGAAGGCGGCGAATCCGTGTGTCGCGCGGCGGGCATTCCCATCGCGGGCGGCCACACGATCGACTCGGTGGAGGCGATCTACGGGCTCGTGGCGCTCGGCGTCGTCCACCCCAAGCGCGTCAAGCGCAACGCGGACGCCAGGCCCGGCGACCGGCTGGTGCTCGGCAAGCCATTGGGCGTGGGCGTGCTCTCCGCGGCCCTGAAGAAGGAGCTTCTGTCGGCCGACGGCTACGCGCAGATGATCGCCACCACGACCCAGCTCAACACGCCCGGCCCGGACCTGGCCGCGATGGACGGGGTCCATGCGCTGACCGACGTCACGGGCTTCGGGCTCGCCGGCCACGTGCTGGAACTCGCGCGCGGCGCCAAGGCGGGTGTCGTCATCGACTGGTCGCGCGTGCCCTTGCTCTCCGGCGTGCGCGAACTGGCCGCGCAGGGCATGGTCACGGGAGCCTCGGGGCGCAACTGGGCCGGCTACGGCGCCGAGGTCAGGCTGCCGGAGGGCTTCGCGGATGCGGATCAGGCCCTGCTGACCGACCCTCAGACCAGCGGCGGCCTGCTGGTGTCCTGCACGGCCGAGGCGGTCCCGGAAGTGCTGGCCGTGTTCCGCCGCCATGGTTTCGACGCGGCGGCCGAGATCGGCGAAGTGGTCGCGGGCGGTGACGGGAAGACGCGCCTCGCGATCCGTTGAGGCACCGGGCCGGTCAGGCCTTCGAGTCGATGTCCTCGTCCTGCTCCGCGCCGCTGGGGACGAAGCTGACGCCGTGATGCGCCAGGTAGTCGCGAATCAGGCGCCGCACGACCTGCGAAGGAGTGACGTCCTGGCGCGCGCACAGCGCCTCGAAGGCCTTCTTCTTCGAGGGATCGATCAGCACCGTCAGGCGCGCTGTCTTGAGTTCCATGAGCTATCCCTATGTTAGTTTCATGATAATGATAGTATCATCCAGAGCAACCGAATTGCAAACCAGGCAGGTCACTACCGACGCCTGCTTGGCCGAGATCCTGGAGCCGTTGATTTGCATTGTCTCGTCGATTCCCGCGCACCGCACATGGCTCGGCCGCCCGCGCCGGCGTGGCGCGTCACCGAACGCCATCGAGACGGCTCCGAGGTTTTCGCGTCGCCGGATCGGCCATGACGGCTCTCGGCGCCGCTGTCTTCGTCCTGCTCCTGGGCGCTGCAGCCTGCCTGCTGCCGCTGCGCAATGCCGCGCGCGCAGGCATCGGTCTGTCTTCGCAGTTGGTCGCCACCGCATTGATCTGGGCCACGGTGGCCCCCGTGCTGGCCGGCGGCGCGCCCGTGACGGGCGAGCTGGCGTGGGCCTATCCGGTGGGCACCCTGCGTGTGCGCCTGGACGCGCTCGGCGCGTTCTTCCTCGCCTGGTCGCTGCCGATGACCTTGCTGGGCAGCGTCTACGCGGTCGGCTACCTGCGGCCGTACTTCCATTCGACGCGCCATCTCGGGCTGCACTACGCGCTGCTGAACCTGACGTCCCTGTCCTTCATCCTCGTCTACACGGCGGATCACGCACTGATCTTCCTGCTGGGCTGGGAGACCGCCGCCCTGGCCGCGTGGCTGCTCGTCATCTGGGACTACACGAACCAGAAAGTCCGCTTCGCGGGCTTCAACTACCTGGTCTCCACCCACATCGGCCTGATCTTCCTGGTTGCGGCGTTCATGGTCATGTACACCCACTCGAACGCGTGGGACCTCGGCAGCTTCGGACATTGGCTGCGAGACAACGCGGGCTCCGAGCGCAACCTCGTCTTCCTGCTGCTGCTCACGAGCTTCGCGCTCAAATCCGCGTTCTTCCCATTTCATTCCTGGCTGCCACGGGCTCACGCGGCCGCGCCGGCCCATGTGTCGGCGCTGATGTCGGGCGTGATCCACAAGGCCGGCCTCTACGCGCTGGTGCGTTTCGTCTTCCTGATGGGCAAGCCCGACGAATGGATGGGCTGGTTCCTGATCGGCTTCTCCGCCCTCTCGGCGGTGGTCGGCGCCCTCTACACGGTGGGCCAGCGTGACCTGAAGCGCCTGCTTGGCTATTCGTCGACCGAGAACGTGGGCATTGCGGGCATCGGCTTCGGTGTCGGCTGCCTGGGACTGGCCTGGGGCCAGGCTTCGCTGGTGGCGATCGGGTTCGCGGGTGGCTTGCTGCACGTGCTGAATCACGCGTTCTTCAAGTGCCAGCTGTTCTATGCCGCCGGCGCGGTCTACCAGGCGACGCACACCGTCGACATGGAACGCCTGGGAGGCCTGTCGCGCTGGATGCGCTGGACCTCCTTGAGCTTCATCCTGGGCGGCGTCGCGATCTCCGCCATGCCTCCGCTCAACGGCTTCGCCAGCGAGTTCGTCATCTATTCCGGCCTGTTCAACGACGCCCCCATCGAGGTCCGGGCCAAGGTGGCCCTGTGCGCCGCCGGTGCCCTGCTCGCCTTCG
Source organism: Variovorax sp. 01T432 (assembly GCF_056398605.1). NCBI lineage: Bacteria > Pseudomonadati > Pseudomonadota > Betaproteobacteria > Burkholderiales > Comamonadaceae > Variovorax > Variovorax sp. 01T432. The sequence goes on along the minus strand of NZ_JBFTPS010000037.1, from coordinate 62,705 downwards.
TGGGCGCCGTCTCGGCATTGAGCATCACGCGCGCCTTCGGCGTGGTCTTCCTCGGCACCGCGCGGGATGCCGGCGTGGCGCCCCCCACCGAGGCGAGCCGATGGATGCTGGTGCCCATGGGCGTGCACGCGGCCGGCGTGATCGTGCTGGGGGTGATCCCCGTGCTGGGCTTCCGGCTGGTGCAAGGCGCCACCGGGATCGCGCTGGCATCCCTGCCCGCGCCGGGCGCGCAAGTCCTGCAATCGATCGCCGACACGCTGACGCGGATCGGCATGGTCTCCGGCGCGCTCGCGCTCTCGATCGGCTTGCTGATCTGGCTGCGCTCGAGGCTGCTGTCCCGGCCCGCGGCCAGCCATGTGACCTGGGGCTGCGGCTATGGCGCACCCAACCCGCGCATGCAATACACGGGGTCGAGTTTTTCGTCGGACTTCAGCGCCCGCTTTCGCGGCGTCATGGTGATGCTGCGGCGGCAGAAGGCGCCAACGGGCTACTTTCCGGACGAGAGCTACCTGATCACGGACTGCGTGGACGCGGTCGAACGGCGGCTGTTCTCCGTCATCGGCCACGGAGATGCATCGGCCGGCGAGCTGTCCCGGCGGTTGCGCGAAGACGATCCGCGCGTCGCCTTCGCGGCCGCCCTGATCGGCATCGTCGTGATCGCCGGTCTGCTGGTGCTGGCGAGCGGGCCGCTGCGATGAAGCCGCTGCTCGGGTTCGCCCATGTGTTCATTGCCCTGGGCATGCCGGTGCTGATGGTCGGCCTCGCGAACCGGACCAAGGCGCTGTGGGCCGGGCGCAAGGGGCCGCGCCTGCTGCAGCTGGGCTGGGACATCCTTCGCCTGCTGGGCAAGCGGCCGGTCCTCAGTGTCGTGGCGACACCGCTGCTGCGGACCGGCGCCTGGGTGGTGCTGGCGGCTTGCGTGTTCGCCGCGATGATCGCGCCTGTTCTCGGCGCCTTCGCCGCGCTCGAGTTCCGCCACGACTTCGTCTTCTTCGCCTACACGCTCGCCCTCGCCCGCCTCTTCCTCATGCTCTCGGCGATGGATGTCGGCAGCGCCTTCGAAGGCATGGGTGCCGCCCGCGAGGCCTCCTTCACCGCCTTCGTCGAACCGGCGCTCTTCCTGCTGGTCGGCGCCGCCGGCGTGGCCACCGGCCACACCAGCTTCGCCGGCCTGATCGGGCACCTGCACGAATCGCCGTCGTTCGGCTGGCTGGCGCTGCCCGCCGTCGCGGTGCTCTTCATCCTGTTGCAGGCCGAGGCCTCGCGCGTGCCCGTGGACGACCCGCTGACGCACCTCGAGCTGACGATGGTGCATGAGGTGATGGTTCTCGACCAGAGCGGGCCGGAACTGGCCGCCATGCAGTACGCGGCGGCGCTGAAGATGAGCATCTACGCGGGTCTGATCGCCGCGCTGCTCAACCCCTTCGATCCGCTGGAAGCGCCGCTGGCCTGCGTGCTCGCCTCGCTGCTCATCATGAGCGCGGTCGCGGTCGCGGTGGGATGCGTCGAATCGCTGGTGGCGCGGCTGCGCATGCGCCTGGTGCCGCGCTACCTGATGCTGGCATCGGCCGTGGCGGCGCTGAGCCTGGCCGGCGCCGGCTGGCTGGCGAGGTCCTGATGACATTGCCACTGGTCGTCTTCCTCGTGACCGCCGTGATTCCGGTCTTCTTCGGAAAGATCCGGGCCGCTCCGGTCTGGCTTGCGGCGCAGGCCTTCGCATTGGGCTGGGTCGGCGTCGCGCATCACGCGGACGTGTCGACGCATGCGCTCGTGGCGCTGTTCGAAGTCCTCATCGTGCGCGGCGCCATCGCACCGTGGCTCCTGCGCCGGGCCATCCGCCGGCGCGTCGAGCCGAACCTGGACCTGATGCCCTCGAACCTCTTCACCTGGGCGATCGCCATCGCGCTCATCGTGCTGGCCTTCGAGTTCGGCGCGCCCGCCATGTCCGACCGGCAGGCACTCACGCTCGGCGCCGTCGGCGCGACGGTGGCCGTGGCCCTGCTGGTGCTGTCGACCAACAATACGCCGCCCGCCCAGCTGGTGGCCGTGCTCTTCATGGAAAACGCGCTGGCGCTGTTCGAGTCGCTGCTTCCCGAGCCCTGGCCGCTGCCGGTTCACGCGGCCCTGAGCGCGATCTACCTGCTCACGGTCGGGGTGGCAGGCTGGCTGGTCGGCGCGCGCGAGACGAGCGTGGGCGACGAACGCCACGCGGCGAAGGAAGTCCCATGAGCTCGCTGCCCATCCCCCGCGAACCCGCCGCGGTCCCGCCCGGCGCATCCGCGCCCGAGGCGAGCGCGCGCCACCCGCGGGTCGGCCCGGCGCTGGTCGCGGTCGCGCTCGTCGGCCTGCTGGCGTGGGTCACCGTCTTCGTCCTCACGCCGCTGGCCGAGCTGCCGATCTATTTCGCGCAGCGCTATTTCGTGCTCGACGCGACCTCGCTGTTGTTCCTGCTGGTGATCAACAGCGTCTTCCTGGGCATCTCCGTCTACATGGCCTCGCGCCTTGGAAGCTCGAAGGCGCTGGCCGGGAACATCCTCTCGCGGGCCTCGCTCTCGCTCGCGTTCATGGTGGCCATGAACCTGGGCGTGATGGCCAACAACCTGCTGCTGCTGTGGGCGTTCATCGAGCTGACCACCCTGTGCGCCGCGCCTCTGGTGGCCCAGGGGAGCGCGGCGGCGCCGCATCGCGTCGCCTGGCGCTACCTGCTGTACTCCAGCATGTCCCTGGCGCTGACCTTCCTGGGCATCATGTGCCTCACGCGCTCGGCGTACCTGCAGGGCGTGGAGATCAATTTCGCGCTCGGCGAGATGGCGGCGGCCGTGCCGGCCGGCGGCGACACCTGGCAGCACCTCGGGCTCGGCTTGATGCTGTTCGGCCTGGGCAGCAAGCTCGGCCTCGCGCCGCTGTACAGCTGGATGCCGGAGACCTACGAAGCGGCGCCGACCAGCACCAGCGCCCTGCTGGCGGCCGTGCAGTTCAACATCAGCGTGGTCGCGGTGTTCCGCATCCTGCAGGTGTTTCATGCGCACGACACGGGCTTCGTGGCCTATCAGCTGTTGATCATGGGCTGCCTGTCGCTGACGGTGGCGGCCATCCAGGTGATGGCCGCGCGCAGCTACAAGCGGCTGATTGCCTATGCGTGCGTCAGCTCGTCCGGCGTGATCGCGATCGGCCTGTCCGTGGGCAAGGCGGCGGCCTATGGCGTACTGCTGTACGTGGTCAGCAACGCCTTCGTCAAGGCGCTTCTCTTCCTGACCGCGGGCCGGCTGCGGGCCGTCTACGGCACCAACGAAGTCAAGGCACTCGGCGGCGTGATCCGGGTGCTGCCCTTCTCGGGGCTCCTGTTCGCCGTGGGCATCTTCGCCCTCCTGGGCTTCCCGCCCTTCGGCGGCTTCATGGCGGAAATGCTGATTCTCTCGGGCATCGTGCAGTCCGGCAACATGATCGCGTTCACGATGATGTGCACCATGCTGACGATCATCTTCGTCGCGACGGGCCGCTCCATCTTCCCGATGCTGTGGGGATCGTCCGACCGGCAGGGTCCGCCGATCAAGGAGCGCTGGTTGACCGCGGTGCCGAAGCTCGGCTTCGTTCTCGCTCTGGTGCTGCTGGGCGTCTACACACCGGCGCCCATCAGCCAGCTGCTGCTGCAAGTGGCGCAATCCATCGGCGGGCAATGATGCAAGCCTTCGAGCCCCTCGCCATGGTCGCGGCCCGCGAGACCGCGTCTCCCGGCCTGGCGCAGTGGGCGCATCGGTGCGCGCAGGCCCTCGACGCCGGCGATCGCATGGTGACGCTCTTCGGGCGCCCGGATGCCGATGACGAGGTGGTGGTCACGGCGGTCCTGCTGGGCGATGAAGGGCGGCTGCGCGTCCTGCGCTGCCGCGGGAGCCGCCATGAGGCGTTTGCGTCGCTCACGCCCCTGCATCCCGCCGTGCAGATGTTCGAGCGCGAGTTGTGGGAGCAAACGGGGCTGACGCCCATCGGCCATCCCTGGCTCAAGCCGGTGCGCTACGAAGGACCTCGCCAGCAGCGCATGAGCGAGCATCCGTTCTTCCAGGTGCGCGGACAGGAGATCCACGAAGTCGGGGTCGGCCCCATCCACGCGAGCGTGATCGAGCCGGGCCACTTCCGCTTCATGTGCCATGGGGAGCAGGTCCACCACCTGGAGATCCAGCTCGGCTACCAGCACCGCGGCGTCGAGGCCCTGCTCCTGCGCCGCCCGCCCCTCGCGCTCACATCCCTGGTCGAGACCATCGTCGGCGACAGCAGCATCGCCTATGCGTGGGGCTACTGCGCAGCGGTGGAGGCGCTGTCGGGCACGCAGCCGAGTCCGGCGTCCGAGCTGGTGCGCGGGATCGCGCTGGAACTGGAGCGCGTGGCGATGCACCTGGCCGGCCTTACCGGGCTCGCCACCGACATCGCGTTCCTGCAGGGCGGCGCCACCTATGCGCGCTTGCGCACGGCCGTCATCAACGCCACCATGCGCGCCTGCGGCAGCCGCTTCGGCCGCGCCTGGCTGCGGCCTGGCGGCGTGCGCTTCGGGATCGACGAGGCGCTGCGACAGGACCTGCTCTCGACCATCGGCGCCGTCGCCAAGGACATCGCCGAAGTCAACGACCTGATGCTCAACGCGCGCACCGTCAGGTCTCGCTTTCAAGGGGTGGGCGTCGTCAGCCACGCGGCGGCGCGGGACATCGGGCTCGCGGGCCCGGCCGGGCGCGCCAGCGGTGTTGCCCTCGACATGCGCACCCGCCTGCCCGGGCCGGTCTACGCAAGCCATCCCGTCACGTGCCTGACCGAGGAGACGGGCGACTGCTGGGCACGGCTGAAGCTTCGCATGCGCGAGATCGACGAATCGCTGCGCTGGCTGGCGCGGGCGCTGCAGGCACCGGGGCACGACCTGTCGGCCGCGACGGCGCAGCCGCTGCGGCCCGACACGCTGTGCATCTCGGTGCGCGAGGGCTTCCGCGGGCCGGTGGTCCAGGCCCTCGAGACGGGGGCCGACGGGCGCCTCGTTCACTACAAGGTCCAGGATCCGTCGCTCGCGAACTGGTTCGGCCTCGCGCTCGCGCTGCGCGGCAACGAGATCTCGGACTTCCCCATCTGCAACAAGAGCTTTGATCTTTCCTATTGCGGGAACGATCTCTAGGAACTTCGATGCTCAGGTCGATCAGGGTCAGGGTCTCGCAGGGGACCCAGTACATCTTGGATCCCCGCAAGGCGGATCCCGTCGGTTTTCGCGGCACGCCCCTCATCGGGACCGCGCCCTGCGAGAGCGGCTGCGCCGCGTGCGTGGCCGCCTGCCCGGCCGAGGCCATCGCGCTGGACCCGGTGCGCATCGACCTGGGCCGCTGCATGCTCTGCGGCGACTGCGCCCCCGCATGCCCGAGCGCGAAGCTCTCGTTCACGAACGAGGTCAGGCTCGCCTCCACCGACCGCCATGGACTGGTCATCAGCGCCACGCGGCCGGCACCGGACCCGGTCAAGGTGTCCGAAGCGCTGCGCAAGCGCTTCGGTCGCTCGCTCAAGCTGAGGTCGGTCTCGGCGGGGGGCTGCAACGGCTGCGAGCTCGAAGTCAACGCCCTCACCAACGTCAACTTCGACATCGGGCGCTATGGCATCGACATCGTGGCTTCCCCGCGGCATGCGGATGGCCTGGTGCTGACGGGGCCGATCACGCGCAACATGGCCGAAGCGCTGCAACTGTGCTGGGACGGCATGCCCGATCCCAAGCTGGTGATCGCAGTCGGTGCCTGCGCCATATCCGGCAGCCCCTTCGAGGGCTCGTCGGCCGTGGAGCGCAGCTTTCTCGACCGATTCAAGCCGGCGCTCTACGTGCCCGGATGTCCGCCGCACCCGTTGACCTTCGTCTGCGGCGTGCTCGACCTGCTCGGCATCCCGAGCTGAAAATTCACAAACGAAGCTCGCCCATGTCCAACAGTTCCGCGTCAGCGCCGCACGTCAAGCCCTTCGTCTTCGAGGGCCTGGGTTCCAAGACCCTCAGCTTCTCCATCAGCGACATCCAGAGCTGCATGCGCATCGACGATCCCAATGCGCTGGCTCTCGAGTACACCCGCACGATGATGGGCTTCCTGCTCTTCAGGCCCGAGCCGCGAAGCATCGGGATGATCGGCCTGGGCGGCGGCTCCATGGCCAAGTACTGCTATCACTACCTGAGCGGCGCCCGGATCCAGGTCGCCGAGATCAATCCGCTGGTGATCGCATTGCGCGACGACTTCCACGTGCCGCGCGACGACGCGCGCTTCATCGTCTTCCAGGCCGACGGGGCCGACTTCGTGCGTCGCGGCTCGCGTCGCTTCGACGTGCTGGTCATCGACGGCTACGACCCCGAAGGCCTCCCCGAACGCCTGTCTTCGCAGAGCTTCTACGACGACTGCCATGAGTCGCTCCAGCCCGACGGCGTCATGGTGGTCAATCTGCAGTTCGGCGACCCGGCGAACGACGAGCACCTGTCGCGCATCCGCCGCAGCTTCCAGGGCGCGGTCCTGGTCGTCGATGACGGCGAGGAGAACCACAGCATCGTCTTCGCCTGCAAGGGCAAGGCCCTGGAGACCTACCGCCTGGGCGCGATCCGAAGGCCGCCGAACCTCGACCGCGCCGCCGCCGGCCAACTGCTTGCGGGCTTTGCGCTGATCGCCTCGGCACTGAAGGACCAGCGAATCTAGTGTTCCCCTGAAATGCATGGTATTCATGTACGATGTGTCGCGGGTACTTATCGCATTAACATGCCGAGGATCCATGAAGTTCAGAACCGCGGCGGGCGCTGCTGATCGATCGGAACAGGCTGGAAGCTTTCGGGCGCCTTGTTGCGGTGCGCGAGGCGGCGCGCCACGCCCCCCGGGGTCCGCGTCGTGAACGGCATGGCTCCGGTCGCGCAATGGCTCCATCTCGACTGGATCCTCGTCGTGGCCTCGGCCTGGTTGCTCGTGGGGGCCGCCGGCATCCTCGCCCTGCATCGATTCATCCTGGTCTCGCGCGTGCTCTTTCCTGTCGGCGCGCTCCTCGGGCTCGTGCTCTCCGGGCTGGCCCTGGATGCGCTGCTGAGCCCCGCCGAAGTCGCGGTGCTGCCCATCGGGCTGCCGTCATTGCCCTTCCACCTCCGCTTGGACGGCCTGTCGGCCTATTTCCTGATGGTGATCGGCGCGGCCTCGGCCGGCATCTCCATGTTCGCCGCCGGCTACTTCCGCAAGGGGGAAGGCACGCCGCCCGGCCTGCTGTGCCTGGAGTACCACGTCTTCCTGGTCAGCATGGCGGGCGTGGTGCTGGCCGACGACGCGTATTCGTTCATGGTGATGTGGGAGACGATGGCGCTCTCGTCCTTCTTCCTGGTGACCGCCAACCACCGCATCGCCGAGGTGCGCAGCGCCGGCTACCTCTATATCACGATGGCGAGGATCGGCGCGATCGCCGTCCTGCTGTGCTTCGGCGTGCTGCAGGCCAACACGGGCGACTACACCTTCGCCAACATGCGCGCCCAGGCGCTGTCGCCGTTCTGGGCCTCCGTGGGGTTCCTGCTCGCCGTGTTCGGGTTCGGCGCCAAGGCCGGCATCCTGCCGCTGCATGTCTGGCTGCCCGAAGCCCATCCCGCCGCGCCCTCTCCCGTCTCGGCACTGATGAGCGGCGTCATGCTCAACACGGCCATCTATGGCCTGTTGCGGATTTCCTTGGACCTGCTGCGGACGCAGATGTGGTGGTGGGGCGGGCTGCTGCTGGCGCTCGGCCTGGCGACCGCCCTGTTCGGCGTCATCTTCGCGGCGGTGCAGACGGACATGAAGCGGCTGCTGGCCTACTCGTCGATCGAGAACATGGGGCTGCTGTTCGTCGGCATGGGGCTGACGCTCATCTTCTCGGCCTATGGCATGAAGGCCCTGGCCGCACTGGCATTGACGGCGAGCCTCTATCACGTCGCCAGCCACGCCTTCTTCAAGAGCCTGCTCTTCCTCGGCACCGGCAGCGTGCTTCACGCCACTTCCGAGAGAAGCCTCGGCAAGCTGGGAGGCCTGATCCGGACCATGCCCTGGGTGGCCTGGCTCACGCTGCTGGGCGTGCTGACCAGCGCGGGCCTGCCGCCGCTGGGCGGCTTCGTCCCGGAGTGGCTGCTGCTGCAGAGCTTCCTCTTCACGCCCGGACTGCCTGTGCCCTTGCTGACCATGCTGATCCCGGTGGTGGCCGCGCTCATCGCGCTGGTCGCGGCGCTGGCGGGCTACACCATGGTCAAGTTCTTCGGCGTGATCTTCCTGGGCCAGCCGCGCGAGGAGAAGCTCGCCCACGCCCACGACGCCGGCAGATGGGAACGCGCGGGCATGGTATGGCTGGCGCTCGGCTGCGTCGCGCTCGGCCTGCTGCCCACGCAGTTCATTCAACTGATCGATCCGGTGACGCGGCGGCTGGTCGGGGCGGGGCTGGGCGCCAGGGTGGCGGCCAATGGGTGGCTGCTGGCGCCCAACAGTCTCGAGCGGGCCAGCTACGGCCCCGTGATCTTCCTGCTCGGCATCCTCGGCAGCTTCGCGCTCGCCTTCCTGCTCGTTCGCAGGCTCTACCACGGCCGCGTGCGCCGCGGCCTGCCCTGGGCCTGCGGCTTCCCGTGGGGCACGGCGCGCATGCAGGACACGGCCGAAGGATTCGGCCAGCCGATCCGCCAGATCTTCGAGCCGTTCTTCCTGATGCGGCGCGAGCTGCCCTCGCCCTTCGACACGAAGCCGCGCTACCGCGTGACGGTGGAGGATCCCTATTGGCGCTGGCTCTATGTGCCCATTGCCGACCTGGCGGCCTACCTCGCGCGGCTGATCGGCGTGATGCAGCAAGGCCGGATCTCGGTGTACCTGCTCTACAGCTTCCTGACGCTCGTGGCCACTCTGCTGGTGGTGATGCGGTGAGATCGCCATGAGCTTCACCGGCTTCATGGCCCAGCTGCTGGCGATCGTCATCGCGATCGGGCTGGCGCCCCTGCTGACCGGCTGGGTCAACCTGTGGCGCGCATGGCTCCAGAACAAGTCCGCGCCCAGCCTCTGGCAGCCCTACCGGATGCTGCACAAGCTGTTCAACAAGGAGTCGATGCTCGCCGAGCATTCGTCGCGGCTGTTTCGCCTCGCGCCCTATGTGATGTTCGGCTGCATGGTGCTGGCTTGCGCCGTCATCCCCACCTTGTCGACCGACCTGCCGCTGGCGCCCGCGGCCGATGCGATCGCGCTCGTGGGCCTGTTCGCCCTGGCGCGGGTGTTCATCTCGCTGGCCGCGATGGATGTCGGCACCGCCTTCGGCACCATGGGCGCGCGGCGCGAGATGCTGGTCGGCTTCCTTGCCGAGCCCGCGCTCCTGATGGTGCTGTTCTCGGCCTCGCTGATCTCCCAGTCGACCTCGCTGACTACCATTGTGGAGACGCTGGCGCATCGCGAACTGGCCATCTATCCCGGCCTGGCCTTCGCCGGGGTGGCGTTCACGATGGTGTCGCTGGCGGAGAACGCGCGCCTGCCGGTCGACAACCCGGCCACGCACCTCGAACTGACGATGATCCACGAGGCGCTCATCCTGGAGTACTCGGGCCGCCACCTGGCGCTGATCGAATGGGCGGCCAGCCTGAAGCTGTTCGCCTATTCGTGCATCGGCCTGGCCCTGTTCCTGCCCTGGGGTGTGGCCGAAGCCCACGCGCCGCTGGCGATGCTGCTGGCGCTGCCCGCCTTGATCGCCAAGCTGGCCGTGGGCGGCTTCCTGCTTGCCGCGCTGGAGATGGCCAGCGCCAAGATGCGAATCTTCCGCGTTCCCGAGTTCCTCGCCACCGCCTTCCTGCTGGCGGTGATCGGCATGCTGGTCCACCTGCTGCTCAAGCAATAGGATGAAACACCCCCGAAGCGCCTGCGGCGCCTCCCCCCTCAAGGGGGCGATACCAGCGGCCCGGCAAAGCCGGTTCCGCGGTATCCCTGGCATCGGGCCGCGCCGGCTTCATGCGTCCTTGGTCGCGGCAAACGCGGTGGGGCAGCTGAGATGAGCAGCGGCCTCCTGACCCAGTTCGTCAACCTGCTCGGCGCGGTGCTGCTGATGCTCGCCTTCGCCATGATCGCGCAGCGGCGCATCCTCAGGCTGATCCACCTGTTCACGATGCAGGGCGCAACGCTGGCGCTCGCGACCGCCGTCGTCGGCTATGTGACCGACCAGCACCACCTCTACCTGTCGGCCGGGCTGACCCTGGCGCTCAAGGTGCTGCTGATCCCGTACCTGCTGCACCGGGTCATCGACCGCCTCGACATCCGCTGGGACGTCGAGACGCTGATCAACATCCCGACGACGATGCTGATCGGCATCGGGGTCGTGATCTTCGCGTTCAACCTGGCCATACCCATCTCCCAGCTGTCGTCCGCGCTGGCGAGCGGCACGCTGGGCATCGCGCTGGCCTGTGTGCTGCTGTCCTTCCTGATGATGATCACGCGCGCCAAGGCGGTGCCGCAGGTGATCGGCTTCCTCGCCATGGAGAACGGCCTGTTCTTCGCCGCCACCTCGGCCACCTACGGCATGCCGATGGTGGTCGAGTTCGGCATCGCGCTGGACGTGCTGATCGGCGTGCTGATCCTGGGCGTGTTCATGTTCCAGATCCGGGAGCAGTTCGACAGCCTGGACATCCGCCATCTCGAGAAGCTCAAGGAAGACTGAGTTGCTCGCCCTCGCCTTCCTCCTCGCAACCCCGCTGGCCGGCGGCATCGTGCTGGCGCTGGTGGGCCATCGCGACAACGCGCGCGACGTCAACGTCGCCTTCAGCCTGGGCACCTTCATCGCGGCCTGCGTTCTCACGGTGCAGATCGTCGAGAGCGGGCCGATGCTGGTGTGGGAGCGCGAGTTCTACATCGACGCCCTGAACGTCTTCCTCGTCACGCTGACGGCATTCGTCGGCCTGACGACCTCGATCTTCTCGCGCCCGTACATGCGCATCGAGCGCGACCACGGCAAGATGACGCCGCCCCGCCTTCGCCTCTACCACAGCATGTACCAGCTGTTCAGCTTCACGATGCTGCTGGCGCTGACCACCAACAACATGGGCATCATCTGGGTCGCGATGGAGGCCGCGACGCTCACGACCGTGCTGCTGGTCAGCGTCTACCGCACCGCCGCCAGTCTCGAGGCCGCATGGAAATACTTCATCCTGTGCGGCGTGGGCATCGCCCAGGCGCTGTTCGGCACGGTGCTGCTCTACATGGCGGCCGAGAAGGTCATCGGCCCCGAGGGCGGCGCCCTGCTCTGGACCAACCTCGATGCGGTGAAGGCGCAGCTCGACCCGAACATCATCACGCTGGCCTTCGCGTTCCTGTTCATCGGCTACGGCACCAAGGTCGGGCTGGTGCCGGTCCACAACTGGCTGCCCGACGCGCACGCCGAGGGCCCGACGCCGGTGTCGGCCGTGCTCTCGGGCCTGCTGCTGAACGTCGCGCTCTATGCCATCCTGCGCTGCAAGGTCCTGACCGACGGCGCGCTGCACAGTGCGCTGGCCGGGCGGCTGATGATGGGCTTCGGCCTGCTGTCGGTGGTGGCGGCGGTGTTCTTCCTGATCCGGCAGAAGGACGTGAAGCGCATGTTCGCCTACTCGTCGATCGAGCACATGGGCATGATGACCTTCGCCTTCGGCATGGGCGGCCCGATCGCCAACTACGCCGGTCTGCTGCACATGACGGTGCATTCCCTGATCAAGTCCGCGATCTTCTTCGCCGTCGGCCATGCCACCCAGAAGGCCGGAACCCAGGTCATGGAGAACATCCGCGGGCTCATTAAAGTCAGCCCGACGGTCGCCTGGGGGCTGATGCTCGGCTCGCTCGCCATTCTCGGCATGCCCCCGTTCGGCGTCTTCGCGAGCGAATTCCTGATCGTCACCACCGCGATGCGCGAGCAGGCCTGGGCAACCCCCTTCCTGCTGATCGCCCTGGGCCTGGCGTTCGCCTCCGTCTTCAGCCGCATCCAGCCGATGGTCTTCGGCGAGACCAACGTCAGGCCCCTGGCGCATCCGCCCGCGCTGGTTCCGGTCTTCGTGCATCTGGCGCTGGGCCTCATGCTCGGCCTCTACGTCCCACCCTATCTCAACGCCTGGTACATCCAGGCGGCGGCGATGCTGGGGAACTGAAGCCATGGCACTCACCGAATTCGGATTCGAGCTGCGCAGCCTGCCGGCGCCCCTGCCCCTCTGGCATGGGCAGGTGAGCCGGGACGCCTGGAGCGCCGTGGCGCGCCGCATCGCGGACACCGGTGGGCGCCTGGTCTCGGTCTGGGGCCGCGCCCGCGGCGATTTCGACGACGCCAGCGCGGCAAGCGCGGCCTATGCCGTCCCCGAAGGGCTGGTCTGGCTGGAACTCGAGCTCGACGAGGCGGCGCCAGGCTTTCCGGATCTGGCGCCGGCATTCCCTTGCGCGGCGCGCATGCAGCGCGCGATGGCCGATCTCTCGGGCCTGCGCGCGCAGGGCGCACAGGACGACCGCCCCTGGCTCGACCACGGAGTGTGGTCGCCCGGATCACCACCGCCCCTGCAACGGGCCGGCGAGCCCGGCAGGGCCTCGGGGCGCCCTCTTCCCGCCAACTACCCCTTCGTGCCCGTCGAAGGCGACGGCGTGCACGAGATCGCCGTGGGGCCGGTGCACGCCGGCATCATCGAGCCCGGCCACTTTCGCTTCTCGGTGGTGGGCGAGAAGGTGCTCAGGCTGGAAGCGCATCTCGGCTACACGCACAAGGGCATCGAGCGCCGGTTCACGGAACTCGCTCCGATCGAGGGCCACCGGCTCGCCGGCCGCGTCTCCGGCGACACGACGGTGGCCTATGCCTGGGCCTACTGCATGGCGCTCGAATCGGCCTGGGGCGTCGAGCCTCCTGAACGCGCCGCCTGGCTGCGCGCGCTGATGCTCGAGCGCGAGCGCGTGGCCAACCACCTGGGCGACCTCGGCGCCCTGGGGAACGACGCGGCGCTGGTCTTCGGCCTGGCGCAGTTCTCGCGCCTGCGCGAAGACTGGCTGCGCCTGTCCAGGGAGATCTTCGGCCACCGGCTGATGATGGACGCGGTCTTGCCCGGCGGCGTGGCGATCGATCCGACAGCGCGGATGTGCGATCGCCTGCGCGCGCAGTGCGACGCGATCGAGCGAGAGGTGCGTGCCCTGCGGCGGGTGTACGACGAGCACGCGGGACTGCAGGACCGCTTCGTCGGCACCGGGAAGGTCAGCCCCCCGCTGGCCGCGCAACTGGGCCTCACGGGCCTCGCGGGCCGCGCCAGCGGGCAGGCGGCCGATCTGCGCTGCGACTTCCCCTGGTCGCCATATGACCAGCTGAAGGTGGCGATGGCAACGCAGCACGACGGCGACGTGGCGGCGCGCGTGACGGTGCGATTCGAGGAGCTGTTCGAGTCCTTGCGGCTCATCCGCGCCATTTGCGCCGGATTGCCGGACGGCGCCGCCCGCGCCGAGATGCGCCCCCGCGCCCTGGCCTCGCTGGGCGCGGGCTGGGTCGAAGGCTGGCGCGGCGAGGTTCTCGTCGCGCTGCGGACAGGCGCCGACGGCCGCATCGCGCGATGCCATTGCCACGATCCGTCCTGGCAGAACTGGCCGGTGCTGGAGCACGCCATCATCGGCAACATCGTTCCGGACTTTCCGCTGATCAACAAGTCATTCAACCTCAGCTATTCGGGGCACGACCTCTGATGTGGCACATCCTCAAGCAGATCGTCCGCACCGGCATCGTCACCGAGCCGGCGCCCCAGGTCGACGAGGCCGAACACGCCGCGGTCGAACGCATCCACCGCGACATCCTCGCCATCCTCGGCCAGGCGCTGACGATCCGCGCGGTCGATGCGGGCTCATGCAATGGCTGCGAGCTCGAGATCCACGCGCTCGACAACCCCTACTACAACATCGAGGGCCTGGGCATCAAGTTCGTCGCCAGCCCGCGCCACGCCGACATGCTGCTGGTGACCGGGCCCGTGTCGCGCAACATGGAAGAGGCCTTGCGGCGCACCTACGACGCGACCCCGGAACCGAAACTGGTGGTCGCCGTCGGCGACTGCGGCTGCACCGGCGGCATCTTCGGCGAGGGCTACGCCAGCCGCGGCAAGGTGGCGAACGTGATTCCCGTCGACATCGCCGTACCCGGCTGCCCTCCACCGCCGATCGACATCCTGCGCGCAATCCTCAGCGCCATCCGCGGGCGCCCGGCGGGCCCCGGCATGCCTGTGCCCTGAGGATGCCGCCGCTCGCCTTCCCGCAGCCGCCCTTCCAATCTCTCGGATCAAGCTTTCACCGATGCCAGACCGACTCGACCCCCGCCCACACCCCCGCCCCATCGTCAAGACCTCGCTGAGCTCGAAGACCCTGCATTTCGCGATCTGCGACGTGCAGAGCCAGATGCGCATCGGCCGGCCCGACGAGCTCATGCTGGCCTACACGCGCCTCATGATGGGCTTCCTGCTGTTCGCGCCGGATCCCCGCCACATCGCCCTGGTGGGCCTGGGCGGCGGGTCGCTGGCGAAGTTCTGCTACCGGTACCTGCCGGACTCGCTCATCCAGGTGATCGAGATCAACCCCCACGTCATCGCGCTGCGCGACGAGTTCGAGGTGCCTCGGGATGATCACCGCTTCAATGTCCGCAAGGAAGATGCGGCCGACCATGTCCGCGCCGGCCACTACCGCTACGACGTGATCGTGGCCGACGGCTTCGATGCCCGCGGGCTGCCCGCGAGTCTCTGCTCCCGATCCTTCTACGACAACTGCTTCGGCATGCTGCAGCCCGGCGGCGTGCTGGTCGCGAATCTCCACTCGCACCACGCGGAGTACCAGGCCTGCCTCGAGCGAATCAGGACGAGCTTCGGCGGGCGCGTCATCACCGTGGATGAGCCCGAACACGGCAACACCGTCGCCTTCGCGGTCAAGGAGGCGCCCGCGGCGCCCCTGCCTTCCAACCTGCGACGCTGCGCGTCGACACTCGCACCCGAGGCATGGAAGCAGCTGGCGCCCAGCTTCTCGCGGATCAAGCAGTGCGGAACCTGGCACAGCGGCAAGTAGGCAAGGCCTAGCGCCGGTCCTCGGCCCGTCGAAACAGGACCTGCTGCTCGGCCGCGCGCGCCCGCAACTGACCGCACCCGCCATCGACGTCCTGGCCGGCCGAATAGCGCAGCTTCGTGAGAATGCCCCGCCGCAGCAGCGTGCGCGCCATCTGCTGGCAGCGCTCCCATGACGGGCGACTGAACGCCGCGCCATCCACCGCGTTGAAGGGGATCATGTTCAACACGCCGTACTTGCCGGAGAGCAGCCTGACGATGCCTTCGATCTCCTCTTCCCCGTCGTTGACGCCTTCCAGCAGCGTCCACTGGTACTGAATCGGGTAGCCCGTCGCCCGGGCATAGCCTTCGCACGCGGCGACCAGTTCCTCGGGCGTCATGTTCGGCGCGCGCGGAAGGAGCTTCCTGCGCAGGTCAGCCCTGGTCGTGTGCAACGAAAGGGCCAGCGCAGGCCTGACGCGTTCCTGCCGCAGTCTCTCGAACGCGCGAGGATCGCCCACGGTGGAGAACACCAGGTTCTTGTGGCCGACGTTGCCCGCGGTGCCGAGCAGGTCGATCGCCTCCATCACGTTGTCCAGGTTGTGGGCCGGCTCGCCCATGCCCATGAACACCACCTTGCGCACCGGCCGGCGCATGCGCGCCAGGGCGACCTGGGCAATGATCTCGGCGCTTCCCAGCTGGCGCAGCAGCCCATCGCGACCCGTCATGCAGAACTGGCATCCGACGGCGCACCCGATCTGCGAGGAGACGCAGAGACCGTCCCGAGGCAGCAGCACGCTCTCCACGGTCTGCCCGTCCGCCAGGGCGACGAGCAGACGCTCGGAACCATCGGCGCCGGGATGGACCGTGTGGATGCGCGCCAGTCCCGCGAGCTCGGCTTCGATGGACGGCAGGGCCGCCAGAAGCGACGACGGAAAGAAACTCTCCGGCCGGCGCCTGCCGCTGTCTCGGGGCAGTGCATGGGACCACAGCCGCAGGATCCGCTGCTCGTGGAGGGGCCCCGCCCCGGCGTCCCGGAGCCGCCGCTTGATTTCGTGGATTCGCATGCGCCGCCTATCGCCAATGGACACCCGCGGATTGTGCACGTCAGTCACTGGCGCACTTCGCCCGCGCCAGCGCCACCGCGTCGGCGCCGGCCGGGAAGTGAAGCTGACCCGACGGGTCGTTCGCGGCGCGCCACACCGCCTCGGCCACCTCCGCTTCGACTGTCACCGGGGAAGACTGCGTGAATGCGGCGAAGACGGATTGCGCGAAAGGCCCGTATGCGTCGGGAATCAGCCCCGCCATGCGTGGGCCGCCGTTCGCGGTGAACCGGGTCGACGGGCCGTAGCCGGGCTCGACCAGCTTGACCCGGACCTCGAACGCCGCGAGCTCGTGGGCGAGCGACGCGGTGAAGCCTTCGATGGCGGTCTTGCTCGCGGTGTACACCGCTACCAGGGGCATCGGTGCGAGCGTCGCGCTCGATGTCACGTTCACCACCACGCCTGAACGGCGCGCACGGAATTGCGGGATCACCGCCTGCGTCATCGCCATCACACCGAATGTGTTCGTCTCGAAAACCTCGCGTATCGTCGCCATCGGCGTCGCTTCGAAAACGCCGAAGAGCCCGATGCCGGCGTTGTTCACTAGCATGTCGATAGGCCCGCTCGCCTCGAGCGCCGCCGCGATGCTCCGGGGCTCGGTCACGTCGAGCGCCAGCACGCGCAGCAGCGGCGACTTCGGCAGAACGTCTTCGCGCGGCTTGCGCATGGTGGCCACCACTCGGCAGCCCCTGGAAAGAAAGTGGCGAGCGGTCTCCAGGCCGTAGCCGGATGAGCAGCCAGTGATGAGGACGGTCTTCATGATGGGATCCTTGCTGGGGTTGATGGGCATGACGATAGCCTGTCGATGCAGGACTATCTACAATCATTCGTCCATCATTTGTTTGCCGGAGTCCGCCAATGATCGACCCGCTCTCGGAGATCATCACGCTCCTTCGGCCTCGCACCGTGTTCTCGAAAGGGATCAGTGGCGCCGGCCCCTGGGGTGTGCGCTACTCCAGCTTCGACCAGCCCAGCTTCTGCACCGTTCTCCAGGGCAACTGCCTTCTTGCCGTCGACGGGCAGCCCCCCGTCACACTCGACGCCGGCGACTTCGTGTTCATGCCCGCGACACCGGGCTTCACCCTGTCAGGCTTCGATCCGGTGACCCCTGAGCAGATCGACCCCAAGACGACGCCGTCGCCAACGGGGGACGTGCGCCATGGCACCCGGGGTGGGCCGCCCGATGTGCGATTGCTCGGCGGCTACTTCGTGTTCGACACACCCGACATCGCCTTGCTCGTGACGCTGCTGCCGGCCCTGGTCCATGTGCGGGGCGACCCACGGCTCTCGGTCCTGGTCCAGTTCCTCGCAGAGGAATCCCGCGCGCGCAAGTCCGGCCGCGAGCTCGTCCTGACACGCCTGGTCGAGGTGATGCTCATCGAAGCCTTGCGCTCGACGTCGAACGACGACGCACCGCCGGGACTGTTGCGCGGGCTGTCCGATGCGCGGCTCTCGGTGGCGATGCGGCTGATGCATGGCGACCCGGGCCGGTCTTGGACCGTGGAGCAACTCGCGAAGAAGGCAGCCCTGTCGCGCTCGGCATTCTTCGACCGGTTCACGCGTTCAGTCGGCTTGCCACCGATGGAGTACCTCCTGGCCTGGCGCATGGCCCTCGCGAAGGACATGCTTCGTCGCCGGGAGGTCGGCATCGCGGAGGTCGCGCAACGCGTCGGCTACGGGTCGGCAAGCACATTCAGCACGGCCTTCAGCCGCTACGTGGGTCAGCCTCCCGGACGCTATGCGCGGCAGCACTGACTGACTTGCACATGCGCCGCACGGCGTCGCCGCCGGCTAAAGTCAGGCCATTGGCAACTTGAATTCAACAATGAGGACGGCAATGGCCAATGGAATACAACCCGCGGACCTGGGGTTCTTCTCGGCCCTTGCCGGCGCCGGCAGCCTGAGCGCCGCGGCGAGGGAACTGGGAGTGACCACCGCCGCGGTGAGCAAGCGCCTTGCGCTGATGGAGTCGCGTCTCGGCATCTCCCTGGTCAACCGGACCACCCGCCGCATGAGCATGACGCCGGAAGGCGATGTCTATCTGGACAATGCGCGCCGCATCCTCGGCGAGATCGAAGGCATGGAGGAGTTGCTCGGTGCGGCCAGGGCGACGCCGAAGGGGCTGTTGCGCGTCAATGCGACGCTGGGCTTCGGACGCAGCCACGTCGGGCCGCTGATATCGAAGTTCGTGCGCAAGTACCCGCAGGTCGAGGTGCAGTTGCAGCTGTCGGTGAACCCGCCGCCGTTGACGGAGGATTCCTTCGACGTCTGCATCCGCTTCGGCGCGCCGCCGGATTCGCGCGTGATCGCGCGGCGCCTTGCCGCGAACCGGAGGCTGTTGTGCGCGTCTCCGGCCTATCTCGACAAGCATGGGATACCCAAGGTCCCGAACGACCTGACCAGGCACAACTGCATCGGCATCCGCCAAGGCGAGGAGGCCTATGGCGTCTGGCGCCTGGCGAGCGGCAAGGGCCGCACGGCCAGCGTCGAAGCGATCAAGACGCGGGGCACGCTCACGACCAACGATGGAGAGATCGCCGTCGCCTGGGCACTCGACGGGCATGGCGTCCTGATGCGTGCCGAATGGGACATCGAGCGCTATCTGCGCAACGGTCGACTCGTGCAGGTGCTTCCCCAGTACTCCACCCCCGATGCCGACATCCACGCCGTCTATCCCCAGCGCCACCAGCTCGCCGCGCGCGTTCGAGCATTCGTCGACTTCGTTGCGCTGGCGCTGAAGCAGCAGGCGCCTGCGGGATGACCCGATCCGGCGGCGGCGCCAGGAAGCGCTCACCGAGGGCAGGTCGGCGGCAGAAGCGACAGCTCGCGCAATCGCAGGTGCGCAGTACCCTCCCACGCAATGGGCTGTTGGTTCTTCGCATGGAGATAGTGATGGGTGAATACCGCCAGGTAAGCCTCCAGGGTCTGCTCGGCAACGTGTTCACCCGCCAGGTTCATGCACAGGGCGGCCACCTCGCTGGTGCAGAAGTAGTCGTCGCGGCCGGAGCGGCGCAGCTTGTATTGCGATATCTGCTCGGGCTCCAGGCTCAGCACCGGCAGTTCGTCAAGGTAGGGGCTTCTGCGGAACATCTTGCGGGCCTCGGCCCAGGTCGCGTCCAGCAGGATGAACAGCGGGCGCTTTCCGATAGCGCCATGAAGAATCGCAGGCGGCCGAACGCTTCGTACCACCCGCTCGGGCGCCGCATACTGACCCGGAAACACCACATAGGGTTGCCACTGCGGGTCGCCCAGCAGCGCCAGAAGCGCGGGGTCGGTCTCGGTGCGCGTCCAGCCGAAGGCAAAGGTATCGGCCACCACGTCGGCGACCAGCCAGCCCGTGTTGCTCGGCTTGAGCGGCTCGATGTCGGCCATGAGCAGGCACACCCCCGCGCGTGTGGGCACCGACGGGCGCAGGCTGCACATGCAGTGGCTGGGCACGAGCCGGCAGCCCGCGCAGCGCTCGCGCTTGAAACCACCACGGGCGAGAAAGGGCTTGGCGCTGCGCGCCAGGCGGGCGGCGCGCAGGAGGGAGACGGCGTGGGGCATGCGGAGATTCTCGCGCAGGCGCCTGGCCCGGCGCCGGCCCGTCGTCTTCCGGGCTCGTCAGGGGAATGGCTTTGGCAATCCGTAACCCTGCTGACGCGCGTGCCGCAAGCAAGAGCAACACCAGCTCGCGTCATCCCATGGCCTGCCGCCACGCTCAATTGCGCACCGGCACGATGCTGAATCCGGCGACGCCCTCGGCCGAGGCCATCTCCTCTGCAAGCGCTGCCGGCAAGGTGGCACGCGAGCGGTCCAGTGCGACGACGCTGAAACGCCACACAGGCCGACTGTCCGCGAAGGTGATACTCAGACTGTTGCGCAGCACGCGGTAGCCGCGTGCTTCCGCGATGCCGGACAGCACCTTGAACGAGGGCGGATCGGGTGGGTGGAAAGTCAGCGTCACATCCAGCGTCGAGCGGCCAGGAAGCAGGGTCTCCAGCCGGTGCAGCATCGACATCGACAGCATGCAAAGAAGTGCCAGCACCAGGGCGGCGGCATAGAAGCCGACCCCGAGCAGCACACCGATCGCCGAAGCCGCCCAGATCGACGCGGCCGTCGTGAGGCCGCTGATGTTCAGGCCGTCCTTCATGATGACGCCGGCACACAGGAAGCCGACGCCGGTCACGACGCCCTGCACCACCCGCGTCGGGTCGGCCTGCAGGTGCGCCGCCGTGCCCCCGTACCACAGCGATGCGTGGCCGACAAACACCGTGAGCGCCGTCGAGGCCATGCAGACGAGACCGTAGGTGCGCATGCCCGCCGCGCGGCCGTTGTACGAGCGCTCGTAGCCGACCAGCATGCCGAGCAGCAGCGCCCCCACCAGGTTCAGCCCGATGAAGGCGTTCGCCGCGAGGAAGGCGCCGCTCCAATAGTGGTGCAGATCTCCGAGCATGTTCTTTCAGCGGCCTGCGATCTGCAGCCGGCGACCTTGAATGGCCGGCCCGGGGTCGGTGCCGCCGGCCGGCTGGCGGCGCACCTTGCACCATGCGGCGTACAGCGCCGGCACGAAGAAGATGGTCAGCAAGGTCGCGACGGTCAGGCCGCCCATGATGGCGATCGCCATCGGGCCCCAGAACACGCTTCGCGTCAGCGGGACCATCGCGAGCACGGTGGCCAAGGCCGTCAGCAGCACAGGGCGGGTCCGGTGGATCGCGGCGTCGAGCACGGCGTTCCACGGGTCACGGCCTTCGGCGATCTCGGTTTGCACCTGGTCGATCAGGATCACGGAGTTGCGCATGATCATGCCGCCGAGCGCGATGATCCCGAGGATCGCGACGAAGCCGAGCGGCGCATGGAAGACCAGCAGCGCGGGCACCACGCCGATCAGTCCCAGCGGCGCGGTGAGCACCACCATCCACATGCGGGAGAAGTCCTGCAGTTGCAGCATCAGCAGCAGCAGAATGGTCACCAGCATGAGCGGGGCCACCGCCAGCAGCGCCTTGTTGGCCTTGTCGCTCTCCTCCACCGCGCCGCCCACGTCGATGCGATAGCCCGACGGCAGCCTGGCCTCGATGTCCTTGAGCAGCGGACGGATCTCCTGCGTCACCGACACGCCTTGCTCCCCGTCCTTCACATCGGCGCGGACCGTGATCGCCATGTCGCGGTTGCGCCGCCACAGCACCGGCTCCTCCAGTTCGTTGCGCACGGTCGCCACTTGCGACAGCGGCACGACCGTGCCCTGGCGGGTGTAGAGATTGATGTCCTTCAGCGTGCCGAGGTTCAGGCGCTCTTGCGGCACCGCACGGGCCACGATGTCGATCAAGTCCTCGTGCTCGCGCAACTGCGACAGCGTCGCGCCGTTCATCACCGTCTGCGCCACCAGCGACACGTCGGCCGGCGCGAGGCCGAGCGCACGCGCCTTGTCCTGGTCGAGTTGCACTCTCAGCGCGCGCACCGGGTCGTTCCAGTCGAGCTGCACGTCGCGCACCTTCGGGCTCGACGCCACAACGTGCTCGACCTTGCGGGCGATCTCGCGCACCACTTGCGTGTCGGGGCCGACGACGCGGAACTGCACCGGGAAGCCCACGGGCGGGCCCAACTCCAGGCGCGTGACCCGCACCCAGGCCTGCGGGAACTGCTGGTCGGCCGACGCCATCAGGCGCGAGCGCACGCGTTCGCGCGCTTGCAGGTCCTTCGTCATCACGACGAACTGGGCGTAGCCGGCGTTCGGCAGCTCCGGGTTGAGCGCGAGGTAGAAGCGGGGTGCGCCGGCGCCGGTGTAGGCGGTGAAGAACCTGACGTCCGCGTCCTTGGCCAGGACGCCTTCCAACTTCCGCACCTGCTCGGTCGTCGCCGCGAACGAAGCGCCTTCCTTCAGGCGCAGGTCGATGACCAGCTCGGGGCGCGAGCTGCTGGGGAAGAACTGCTGCGGCACCAGCTTGATGCCGGCGAGCGCGAGCGCGAGCGCCGCGACCGTCGTGCCGATCACGAGCCACCGGCGCTCGATCGCCAGGTCGATCAGCCCGCGCAATCTGCGGTAGAACTTCGAGCCGTACGGGTCACCGGCGTGTTGATGCTGACCGAAGTCCTTGGGCAGCATCTTGACCGCGAGGTACGGCGTGAAGATGCCCGAGCAGACCCACGAGAACAGCACCGCGGCGCCGACGATCCAGAAGATGCCGCCGGCGTACTCGCCGGTGGTCGACTTCGACAAGCCGATCGGCAGGAAGCCAGCGGCGGTGATCAGCGCGCCGGTCAGGCGCGGCATCGCGGTGGCCTGGTAGGAGAAGGCGGCCGCTTTCGTACGATCCCAGCCGCCCTCCATCTTCACCACCATCATTTCGATCGCGATGATCGCGTCGTCCACCAGCAGGCCCAGCGCGATGATCAGCGAGCCGAGCGAGATGCGCTCGAGGTTCCAGCCCATCGCGAGCATCACCAGCGCCACGCCGCCGAGCACCAGCGGCACTGAGGTCGCGACGACGATGCCGGTGCGCCAGCCCAGGCTAGCCAGGCTCACCGCGATCACGATGACCAGCGCTTCCATCAGCGAGCGCTCGAAGTCCCAGATCGCGTCCTTGACAGTGGTGGGCTGGTCGGCCACGCGCTCCAGCTCCACGCCATGCGGCAGCTCGGACTGGATCTTGGCGACCGCACCGTCCATCGCCTTGCCGAGTTCGACGATGTTGCCGTCGTCGGTCATCGAGATGCCGAGCATCAGCACCGGCTGGCCGTTGTGGCGCACGGTG
Organism: Variovorax sp. 01T432; assembly: GCF_056398605.1. Lineage (NCBI taxonomy): Bacteria > Pseudomonadati > Pseudomonadota > Betaproteobacteria > Burkholderiales > Comamonadaceae > Variovorax > Variovorax sp. 01T432. The sequence continues at coordinate 39,858 of NZ_JBFTPS010000037.1, read as the reverse complement.
TAGGTCGGCGGGTCTTCGTAGCCGCGCTGGATGGTCGCGATGTCGCCCAGCTTGATCGTCCGGCCGCCGGCCGAGAGCGGCACGTTGCGGATGTCGTCCTCGCTCGTGAACTGGCCACTCACACGCACCATCACGCGGTCGCCATGGGTGTCCACCTGGCCCGCGGGCAGCATCGCGTTCTGGCTCTTCAGGCTTTCGGCGATGGCCAACGGCGTCAGGCCGAGCGCGGCCAGCCGCTCCTGCGAGAACTCGACGTAGATGCGCTTGGCCTGCTTGCCGACGATGTCGACCTTCTTGACCATTGGCACCTTGAGCATGCGGCGTTTGATGTCCTCGGCCGCGTCGGACAGGTCGGCATGGTTGATGCCGTCGCCCTTGACCGCGTACATCAGCCCGTACACGTCGCCGTATTCGTCGTTCACGATCGGGCCGACGACGCCGTCGGGCAGCTCGAGGCGAAGATCATTGAGCTTCTTGCGCGCCTGGTACCAGGCCTCGCGCTGATCGGCCTTCGAGGTGCCGCCCTTCACGGTGAGCGTCATGCCGCCGTACCCCTGACGAGCAAAGGTGACCACCTTCTCGAAGTGGTCGATCTGCTCGAACTTCTTCTCCATGCGGTTGAGCACCTCGTCCTGTATCTGCTGCGCGGTCGCGCCCGGCCAGGCGACACCGGCGGTCATCGACGGCACGGAAAAATTCGGATCCTCGAGCTGGCCCAGCCTGGTGAAGCTGAACGCTCCGGCCACAGCGACGATGACGAGTAGGAACAGGACGACGGCGCGATGGCGCAACGCCCAGTCGGTGAGGTTGAAGTTGTTCATGGCGCAACCTGCGTGCTGTTGGCTTCACTCAGCGCCGCGCCGGGCAACGCGACCTTCAATCCGGGCGCCATCTTCTGCACCCCGGCGGTGACGACCTGCTCGCCGGCCGGCGGGCCGGAGACCAGCACCTCGTCGTTGCGGTAGCCGTGTACGGCAACGCGCATGAGCTCGACGGTTCCCACCGGCTCCTTGCCCTTGTGCTTGACCACCCACAGCGCCGGCTGGCCGTTGCTTTGCGTGATCGCCGTGGCCGGGACGGCCGCCGCAGGCGTACTCGACATCACGCGGTCGGCCAGCAGCGTGGCGGTGGCGCCGAGCGGCAGCGCACGGGCGCTCACCAGCTTCAGCCGCGCGCGGTACGTGCGCGTCTGGGCCGCTGCCTGCGGCGACAGTTCGCGCAGCGCGACTTCGAAGGTGTCGGCCGGCGTGCTCGCCAGCGATGCCTTGAAATGCGCGGTCTTGAAGGCGGCCACCTGGTCCTCGGGCACGTCGACCACGATCTCGGGCTCGCCGGGGTTCGCGATCGAGACGACCGGCAGGCCTTCGGCGACGACCTGCCCGACCTCGAAGCGCACCGCCGTGACCACGCCGCTGCGCGAGGCGCGCAGCACGGTGTAGTTGAGGCGGTTGCGCGCCAGCTCGAGCTTGCGCGCCTCGGCCTCGGCGGACGCGTGCGCGGTCTGCGCGCCGGTGGTGGAGCGCTCGTCGTCGGCGACGCTGACCGAGCCGTCGGACTTCAGGTGGCCCAGGCGCTGCCGGTCCGAGTCGGCCTGGCGCGCCTGGCTGACGGCGGCGGCATATTGCTGCCGCTCGGCTTCCTCGGCGAGGCGGTAGTCGGCGTCGTCCAGCACGGCCAGAACGTCGCCTTCATTCACGAACTGGCCGACATCGACCTTGCGCTGGACGACCTTGCCGCCAACGCGAAAGGCCTGGTCCACTTCGTGACGCGACTGCACCGTGCCCACGTAGCGGTTGGCTTCACGGACCTGTTCATAGCGGAGTTCGGCGGTGCGCACCGGCCGCGGCGCTTCCACGGACGGCTTGTCCGGCGCGCACGCGGAGAGCATCGCGGCGATCGGCAGTGCGACGACCGCGGCAAGAGAGTTCTTCAAGACAGTTCCTCGTGATAGGCAAAGGGTTTTCAGGAAAGCGGTCGGGTGGCGCCGGCTGCTGCGGCAGGCATGGCCGTGTGGTCGGCCGTGTTGGCGGCGGGTTCGAAGACCTGCCAGCCCCCGCCCAGCGCCTTGTAGAGCTGCGCACTGTCGAGCAGCAGCCGGGTGCTGCTGTCGTTGGCGCTGAGACGGACCGCCAGGCGCTGCCGCTGTGCATCCAGTAGCGGCAGCAGGTCGATCTGCCCGCGGTCGTATAGCGATTGCGCGCGGCCCAGTGCGGCTTCGGCGGAGGCCGCGGCGGTCTGCAGCGATTGCGAGCGTTGCCGTTCGGCGGAAAGCGCGACCAGCGCGTTCTCCACGTCCTCGAGCGCGCGCACCATCCCGTCCTCGGCGCGCAACAGCGCTTCGCGCTGGCCACTCTCGGCAACCTCGTTGAGAGCGCGCGTGCGACCGGCGTTGAAGAGGGGCATCGCGAGCAGACCCGCCACGTTGGTGTAGCGGGTGGAGCCCAGGCCGATGCTGTTCAGCGCCACGTTCTGACGGCCGAACGACGCGTCGAGAAACAGCCGCGGGAACCATTCGGCCGCGGCCTGCCTGCGACGCGCATTGGCCGCATCCAACTGCGCCATCAAGGCGAGCACGTCGGGCCGGCGCTGCAGCAGTGCGGCGGGCTGTCCCGGCCGGGCCTGGGGCACGACCGCGTCGCCATGCCAGGGCTCGATGCGCGCGGCATTGAAAGCCTGGTCGCCGATCAGCACGGCGATGCGGTGCCGCGATACCGCGGCAACCGTCTCCAGCGGCGGGATCTGCGCGCGCGCCGATTCGGCCTCGGTCTGCGCACGCTCCACGTCGAACGAAGTCCCCAGGCCCGCACGTTGGCGCGCCTTCACGAGGCGCAGGGTCTCGTCATGCGCCGCGGAGATCGCACGCAGCGTGTCGAGCTGGCGCAGCGCACCGACCAGCGTGAAGTAGTTGCTCGCGACGTCGCTTATCACCAGCAGGCGCACGCCCCGCACGCCGTGCTCCGCGGCCAGCGCGTCGGCCGAGGCCGCGGCCGCGCCCGCGCGCAGGCGGCCGCTGAGGTCGACCTCCCATGAGACGTCGAGGCCGGCACTGACGCTCTTGGTGTCCGGCAGGAGTTGCTTCACGGCATCCCCGTAGCCACTGCTGCGATCGCCGGCCGAGCCGACGCCACTGACGCTGGGCATCAGGAATGACCGGCTGACCGTTTCGCCGGCACGCGCGGCGCGCAGGCGCTCGGCGGCGATCTTGACGTCGCGGTTCTCGCGCGCCGCGCGGCGGACCAGGTCGGTCAGCACCGGGTCGCGGAAGCTCTCCCACCAGGCGGCCTCGGGCTCCATCTCGGCGCCCGTGCTCGCGGCGAACTGGGCCGGAACGTCGATCGTCGGATGGGAGGCCGGCGTGGAGCAGCCGGTGAAGACCAGGACGATCGATGCGGCCAGCGCCGCCGAAACGACGAGGCCGGCCAGTTGATCGGCCCGTTGGATGGTCTTCTGCCCGGCTTGGCGGGACAGCGGGAGTGCGGATGGAGGTGACATCGGGTGTGGACTCGTCTGGATTCGATGGGGTGTCAGCGTAGGGCGCGCTGCGCACGAAGTCGTCAGCGTTGCGTCGACGTTTGGTCGCCATGCGGGCGGTTCACTTGGTGGTGTCGTCCACGGGGCCCGCGTCCGCTGCGGGCGCGAGGTCGCTGGCGATGGATTCCAGCAACTCGTCGGCGGACGCGAATTCCCGCTGGCGCCCGGTGACCATGTTTTCGATGCGGCCGGCGAGCGCCGCGGGTGTGGCATTGCCGCGCAACTTCAGCACGTAGGCGCGCCGGCTTGGGTACTTGGATTCAGGGTTCAGCTTCATGGCAGCGTGGGGATCGGCAAGGTTGGGCGTCAGCCTAGGCCGATCCCGAGGTCGAGTCGTCAGCGAAAGGTCGACGTTCGGTCAAGACTGCTCATGCAAGGAAACGCGACGCAATCCCGACCTGTCGCTGACGACTCCGGCGGCGCGCATCCCTAGCATCGCCACCCATCACCACCCTCCTCCCCACCGGGTCCCCATCACATGAACCTCAAGCTCACACCAGGACGGCTGCTTGCCGCCGCGATCGTCGTCCTGTCCGCCTGGATCGTGCACGGCTTCGTCGAGGCCCTGCTGGCCGCCTGCGTGACCGCGATCGCGAGTTGGCCGCTCTACGCCTCCTTCAGGGCACGCCTGCCGCGGAGCGTGGGCAAGAGTGCGGGCGCCGCGATCTTCACCGGCGCGATCACGGTGTTCGTGCTCGCGCCGATGGTGTTTGCCTGCTGGGCGCTGCTGAGCGAGACGCACGCGCTCCTGCTGGGCCTCGCGGCCGCCGACAGCCGGGGGCTGGCGGTTCCCGAATGGCTGGCGAACGCCCCCGTCGGGGGGCCCTGGCTGGCCGCGCGCTGGCAAAGTCTGCTCGTCCGCCCCGGCGCGCTGCTGGTGCTGACGCAGCGCGCCGACCCCTCCGCACTTCTCGGCTGGGCGCAGGCGCTCGGACAATTCGCGGCCCGGCATGCGCTGATCATGGGTTTCGCGATCCTGTTGCTGGCTTTCCTCTACCAGGAAGGCGCGTCGCTGGGGCGCGAGCTGACCCGCGGGCTGCGCGAGGCCGTCGGCGACCGGGCGGAACGGTATGTGGACGTCGCCACCCGCGCGGTGCGAGCTTCTGTGAACAGCATGGTGGTCGTGGCCTTGTTCGACGGCCTGGCGACCGCGCTGGCGTACGGGATCGCCGGTGCACCGCGCGCGCTGCTCTGGGCCGCGATCACCGGCTCGCTGGCAGCAGTGCCGTTCCTCGGCTATGGAGCGGTCGCTGCGATGGCGGTGCAACTGACGTTGAAGGGCGCGCCGACGACGGCGCTGATGTCGCTTCTGCTGGGCTGCGTGGTCCTGCTGGGCGGCGACAAGCTGGTTCGGCCCATGGTGGCGCAGGGCGGGATGCGGCTGCCGTTCGTCTGGGTGCTGATGGGTTGCATCGGCGGCTTCAGCGTGCTGGGCGTGGCCGGGCTGGTGATCGGGCCGGTGGTTCTCACTCTGGCCGGGGAGCTGTGGGAGCAGCGGGTGCGCGAGGGTGGCCGCTGAAGGCCTCTGCGCCCCACGCGGTGTCAGGCCGGCTTCACGGCCGCCTGCATGATTGACCGCGCGCGCCGCACCAGCACGGTGTCGCCCGCTTCGGGCAGCCGGTCGACGAGCACGGCGAGGGCGCGGCGCTCCGCGGCCGCCGCCTCGTGGTGCTCGCACAGGTCGACGAGCGCGAGCAGTTCGAGCCAGGGCGCTTCCTGCGTCCGCGCCTCCTCGATCGCGCGCCGGACCGAGGCGGCGCCGGCGTCGGCCTGGCCTTGCGAACGAGCGACCGCAGCCTCCAGCAGCCACAGCTGCGGCAGGTACACGCGCTCGGCCAGTTCGTCCGAGACCCGCAACGCTTCCTGAAGCTGGACCTGCGCCGCATCACCATTGCCGGCCAGCAGCAGGGCCTGCGCCGCATAGCCCAGCACTTCGCTGGAGCCGGAGCGCATGCCGAGCCGGGCGTTCTCTTCGCACGCCTCGCGGATGAGGCGGTGGCCCTCGAACGGCGCGCCGTTCAAGGCTTGCGCCCAGCCGCGGTACCAGCGGCACGCAGTCCGGCCCTGCGCCAGGGAGAACTCGTCGACCAGCGCCTGCATCTCCTCGGCCAGGGCCGCGACCCGCTCGGCGTTGCCCAGGCGTACCTCGAACAGCGCCTCATGCCAAGTGGCAACAAGCTGCGTCATCGGCTGCCGCAGCTCGCGCGCGCGCTCGTGCGAGCGCCGCACATGCGTGCGGGCCTGCTCGACCAGGCCGCGGTGCACGAGCTCGATGGCCAGCATGCCGAGCAGCGTCACCTGCGGGTCGGCGACGAAGATCTCCTTGGCCGCGAGGTCGAGCGGCTCGGCGGTGGCGAGTCCGCGCTCGATCCATGCGAGCGCCGCCTGGGGTCGGCCCCGCAGCTGGTGCACCTCGCCGTGCACGATGCAGGCCGCCAACATCAGCACCGGATCGTTCGATCCCGACGACAGCGCCTCGGCGCGTTTCGCCACCGCCAGCGCCAGTGCATATTCGCCGCGCAGGCTCAGCGCGTAACCGAAGCCATGCAGCAGCCGCCCGCGCATGGCGTGCCCGGGCATGCCCTGCAGCAGTGTGTACGCGCGCTCGAAGGCATTCCTCGTCTCGCTGCCGACGCCGACCGACTGGAAGGCCGAAACGCCGTGCAGCGTAGCGACCGCGATCTCGAGCGCGTTGCGCTCTTCCCCCTGCGGTGCCTGCTGAAGCAGTGCCGAGGCGCGCTCGGTGAGGCTGATGGACGAGGCCGGGCTGAAGTGCAGCTGCGCGGCTTCCGCCGCCTCGGCGTAATAGCGCAGTGCGGTCATCGGCTGCCGGGCCCGGTCGAAGTGCATTGCCAACTCGGCGGCCGCCACCGGCACGCCGGCCGCACGCTCCCGTTCGAGCGCCGCGCCGACCTTGCGGTGCAGGTGCATGCGGGCAGACGGCGCCGTGCGGTCGTACAGCACCTGCCGAAACAGCGCATGCCTGAACGCGTACGGCAACTCGGCCGCCTCGGGGTCCTCGGCTGCGCGCGGCGCGGTGAGCCATACGTGCTCGCGCACCAGCCGCTCGCAGGCATGGCTCACCGATGCGGCGTCGCGCTCCAGCACCAACGCCACCGTGTCGGCGCGGAACTCCACCCCGCAGACAGCCGCCGCCGAGAGCAAGGCGCGCGGCTCGCTGTCCAGCCTGGCGATGTAGTGGTCGATGATGGCCGCCAGGTTCTCCGGCACCGCCATCGCCGCGAGCCGCGCCCCCACCGCCGCGTCGTCCGCCGTGCGCTCCATCACCTCGGTGATGACCGACGAGACGAACAGAGGCACGCCGTCCGTGCGCTCGTGCAGCGCGCGCACGAATGCCTCGTCGCTCGCGAGCGCGGCCGAGCGCCGCGCGATGCAATCGGCCACCTCGGTCTCGGAGAACGGATCGAGCACCACCTCCTGGCACAGGCGGTGCAGGCGCAGCTCATGCCGCAGCGGGTTGAGCGGGTGGTCCAGCGCGATCACCTCGGCCAGGCGGAAGCTCGACAGCCACATCAGGCGCGCGCGCCCGCGCCGCCGCGCGACGTAGTCGATCAGCTGGATCGTTGCCCGGTCGCTCCAGTGCAGGTCTTCCGTCACCAGCAGCAGCGGGCGCTGCTCGGTGTAGCGGTCGAGCAGCTCGCCCATCTCGCGCAGCATTCGGTCCGCGCCAACGCCGGACATCTCGCGCCGCAGCGCGTCGCGCTCCTCCGCGCTGCTCAGCCACGGCAGCTGCAGCAGCCAGGTCGGCGCCACGCTGCGCAACAGCGCCGGCAGCGAGCGGTCCCCCCGGCACAGCTCGGCCAGCGCTTCGAGCACAGGCAGGTACGGCTCCCCGGTGCCATAGAGCTCCACGCACTGGCCGCGCGCGCAGGCGATGCCTCCGAGACCAGCCACGAAGTGCTCGATCAGTGTGGTCTTTCCGATGCCCGGTTCTCCGGCGACCCAGACCACAGCGCGCTGCCCGATGCAGGCCTGATCCCATGCCTGCCGAAGCCGGTCGATCTCGTCCGCGCGGCCGATGAACGACTGCGACGGCTGCGGGCCCGCCGCCGTGGCGGCGAAGGGCGATGCTCGGGGTGCGGGGGGCGCCACGGCCGGCACCGCGATGAAGCGATAGCCGCGCCGCGACACGGTCTCGATGAAGCGCGGCTCGCGCGCGTTGTCGCCGAGCGCCGTGCGCAGGTCGCTGATGGCGGTCTTGAGCACCGATTCGCTGACGAACTGGTGGCCCCACACCGCGTCGAGCAGTGCGTCCTTCGTCAGCAGCGCGCCCGGCTGGCGCGCCAACACGCACAGCAGGTTGAAGGGCGTGGGCGCCAGCGCGATGGCCTTGCCATTGCACAGCAGGCAGGCATTGGCCTCGTCGAGTTCGAACTCGTCGAAGCTGACCCGAACAGGATTCGAGATGGACAGCGAGCGTGTCACGGGTTGCGCCTTGCGAGAGGATCTGGACGAATTATCGCTGGGCCCCTGGCGCAAGCCCTGTCGTCGCGGGCGCCGGCGTTCAACCGGGCTTTCGACGCCCGCCCATGGGCCGGGCCGTCATCGCAACGGCCGGCGCCGCGATTTCCGAGGTCTCGGTCAGCAAGCCCTCCGACAGGATCTCGACGGGCTTCAACGGGCTGTTGGCGATGCGCTCGGCGCTCTTCGCATCCAGGCCCAGCCCACGCAATGCGGCGGCAGCGCTCTGCTCGGCGAAATCGCTGTCGCAACCCGGCTCCAGCATGCAATGCGTCGCACCGAGGACAGCACCGGTCACGATGTTCACGGCCAATGCGATCGGCATGCGCGTGAACCGTCCCTGCCGGATGCCCTCCGTCAGGTCGCGCTTCACGAAGTCGAGCAGCATGTTCGAGCCCCGCGCGTCCGGCCATCCAAGACGGACCAGGAAGGTGGCGGCCAGTGGATGGTCGAGGGCCAGCCTGGCCACCAGGCGCATGCCAATCGACACGCGCTCAGCCGGATCGGCGTAGCTGCGCACGACGGGCTCGGCCATTCCGATCAGCTCGTTGGCGATCTCGATGGCGAGCTCGCGCACCAGCGCGTCAGGCGACGGGAAGTACTTGTAGAACGTGCCCCGCGACACCTCGGCGGCCGAGATCACATCGTCGATCGACGTCGCCGACGGACCCTTTTCCGCGACGAGCTTCATTGCACTGGCGAGCAGGCGAGCACGCATGCGTTCGCGGCGCTCGGCCGCGACGCGCTGGCGGTGGTCTTGGGTTTCCATGGGTGGATTGTGCCCAGTGCCTGGCTAGGTAGAAACGACAGTATTGTCATAGTGACACTATTGTTATTATTAAGCCCTGTCGATACCCCCTGCAAACGCTCGCTGGATTTCACGATGCTCGAACTCTCCCGGCCCCTTCAACTCACGCTCATGCTCGCCGTCGCTGGCTTTCACGCCGCGGCGCTGGCAGTCAATGGCGCGCTGCCCGGCGGCAATGGGATCAAGAACGCGTCGATGGGGGGCGCCTCGATCGCGCTGCCGCTCGACGCCGTGGCCGCGGCGAACAACCCCGCCGGCATCGCCTTCGTACCGTCTTCGACGACGCTCGGCCTGCAGGTCTTCAACGGGCACTCCTCCGCGGACTACGCGCTGCCGGGCAATCACCTCGAGAACCGCCAGACACAACTCGCCCCCGAAGGCGGCTTCAACTGGCATCTGGGTACCGAGGTCACTGTCGGGATCAGCGTCTCAGGTGCCGGCGCAGGTTCCGACTATGGCCAGGCAGCCCTGCCGGTGCACGGTGCGGGAACGGCAAAGACAACGCTTCGCGTCGCCGAGTTCATTCCCGCAATGGCATGGAAGCCCACGCCCGACCTGGCACTTGGCCTGGGCCTCACGCTGGCCTGGCAGCAGTTCGACGCCGATGGCGTGATCGTGCCCGCACCCGTGCCCGGCGGCCTGTTGCCGCTTCCCGGTCACGGCAATCAGACGGCGACCGGCGTTGGCCTTCGAGCCGGCTTTCTGTGGAAGCCGGCGGCCGACTGGTCGCTCGGCATGAACCTGAAGTCCCGTGCTCGCATGGGCCGGCTCGACGGCTACGACCGCGACCTGCTGGCCTACAGCGACGGACGCCTCGATGTACCTGGCCAATACGGCGTCGGCGTTGCATGGCAGCCCATTGAACGGCTGACCTTGGCCGCTGACTGGCTGCGCATCCTGTGGGGCGATATCCAGGCGATGCACGACCCCAACGGCTTCGGCTGGCGCAACCAGCCGGTTGTTCGCTTTGGCGCGGCGTGGATGCTCGACGAGCGCTGGACCTTGCGGGCCGGCTACAGCCGCAATCGCAGCCAGATCGACAGTTCGCGCGCCGCGCAGAACCTGCTCGTACCTTCGATCAACGAGCAGGCCTACACGGCGGGCCTGAGCTGGCGCGTCGACCCGCACTCGGAGTTCAACCTCGGCTACGAACTGAATCCGCGCACCACGCTGACGGGTACCGGCGCCAGCACCGGAACCTCCCTGACGAGCAAGGTCCAGATGGTCCTGCTCGGCTACCACTACACGTTCTGAAGCGAGGCACACCCGTGAGGAACTCCACCGCAGTGCTTCGGCAGCCCGAGTCGTGCCCCGAAAGCCGGCTGCCCGCCGATATCCAGCGACTGTCGCGCCCGCCCGCCCTCGGGCGCGCCACCAGGTTGGCATTCCTGCGCTGGGAAAAGCGCCGGCTGGCGCCCACCGAACGCTTCTGGCGCGACTTCGGCTTTCACATCGTCAGTTCCACGCCCCAGCGTCTTGTGGCCCGGGGCGCGGGGACAGCACCCTGCATTGCGATCGCCGAAGCCGCACGACAGGATCGTTTCGTCGGCCCCGCGTTCCTCATGTCGGCCGACACCGACCTGCACCGCTACGTGGAACAGATGGGAGCGTGCTGGCTCCCGCTCGACCGCCTGCCGGCGGGCGGTCGCGGGGTGGAGCTCTTCGACCCCAGCGGCCGCAGCGTGTGGCTGCTGCAGCATCAGCGGGGCGTCGAACCCCTGCCCTTGCGAGAGGCCGTCACGTCGAGCACGAACACGGCCCAAGAGACACCCCGTGTGAATCGCACGGTGCGCACACCCATCGAGCCGGCCCGCGTCGTGCGGATCGGCCACGTGGTCCTGCAGACGGTGGACTTCGCGCGCATGGCCGAGTGGTACTTGCATGTGCTCGGGCTGATTCCCACCGACGTGCAGTACCTCGCCGACGGCAGCCCCAGCCTCGCGTTCTGCCGCCTCGATCTGGGCAATCAGCCGGCCGACCACCACACGGTGGTGATCGTGGCCGGGATCGAAGAGAAGTACGAGCACAGCGCGTACGAGGTGCTGGACCTCGACGCCATCGGACAGGGGCAGCAGGTCCTGCGGGCCCAGGGTCACCGGCACATGTGGGGCATCGGTCGCCACCTGCTCGGCAGCCAGCTCTTCGATTACTGGTTCGATCCCGACGGCTTCGAGTACGAGCACTACACGGATGGCGACCTCTTTACCGCGGGCTTCGAGACCGCCTATTCGCCGCTCGAATTCGGCGGCATCTGGGCCTGGGGCGACGACGCACCCGCGTCGATGAAGCCGGCGAAGAACCTGCGAACCCTGCTGCACGTGCTGAAGCTCATGCGCGGCAAGGCGATCACGCCGCAGCGACTGAAGCTCATGAGCGCGGCACTCCAAGTGCCCGCGCGCCCCTGGCTCTAACCCTTCCCTCCAAACAGACTCATGCCACGCACGATCATTCGCTACGCCGAAGGCGGCACGCCCCGTTGGGGTGTTCAATTCGGGCGCCTCCTCGCCCCCCTGCAAGTCGATGTGCCCAGCACCGGCGAGCTGCTCTCCGAGCACTGGGAGTTGCTATGGGCCACCGAGGCGACGCAGGCCTTGGTGCCGCTCGAGCGCGTCCAGCTTCTGCCGCCGGTGACACATCGGCAGCAGTTCATCTGCCAGGGAGTCAACTATCACAGCCACATCGCCGAATCGGGCCTGCGCGTCGAAGACTTCCCCTTCAACACCCTCTTCACGAAGGCGCCCTCCTGCATCACGGCGGCCGATGCGCCGGTCGTCCGCCCCGCGCAGGTGCAGATGCTCGACTACGAGATCGAACTCGGCCTGGTGTTGCGCAGGCCGGTGCCGACCGGAACGCAAGTCGGGCGCGACGACCTGCCGCAATGGCTTGCCGGCGTGACGATCGTCAACGACCTGTCGGCACGTGACATCCAACTGCCTCAAGGCCAGTTCTACAAAGGCAAGAGCTATCGCGGCTTCGGACCGGTCGGGCCAGGGCTGGTGCTGCTGACGCCGCAGGAATGGACGCGCTGGCCCGAGCTGCACATGCGCCTGGCGGTCAACGGCCAGACGCGGCAGGATGCCTACTGCGCCGAGATGATCCACGGCCCCGCGGCCACGCTCACCGAACTCGCGGCGCTGCAGGACCTGCATCCGGGCGACCTGATCGCCACCGGCACGCCGGCGGGCTGCGCCGCGCGCGCGCCCGGCAAGGGCGCGATGTTCGTTGCCAGACACCTGCTCAGCGACGCCGGGAAGTGGCGGATGTTCGTTCGCAAGGGGCGTGGCAACCCGGCCTACCTGCGCCCGGGTGACCGCATCAGCGCGTCGATCCGCACCGACGACGGCGCCATCGACATGGGCGAGCAGACGACCTCCATCGCCGCACCATGAACGCGCCCTCCCCCATTCTCACGATGCCGCAGGTCGACACCGACATCCTGCTGGTCGGCCTCGGCCCGGTCGGCGCGGCGCTGGCCAATCTGCTCGGCCGCTACGGCGTGCGCGTATTGGCCATCGACAAGGCAAGCGCCATTTTCGAGAAGCCGCGCGCGATCGCGCTCGACAACGAGGCGCTGCGCATACTCCAACTGGCCGGCGTGCGCGACGGTGAGTTCGAGACTGTCGCCATCCCGCAAGTCCTGTACCACTCCCCGCTCTTCGGGCGCATTGCCCGCATCAACAGCGCCGGAACCATCGACGGCCACCCGACGCTGGTCACCTTCCACCAGCCGGAGCTCGAGCGGCTGCTGCGAGCCAAGCTCGAGCGTTACCCCGTCGTCGACGTGCGGCTCGGCGTCGAGCTGGAGAGCTTCGTGGACGATGGCCGTTTCGTTCAGGCGCGGCTGAAGGACGCCGCCGGCCAGGAGACGCAGGTGCGCGCATGTTTCATCGTTGGCACCGACGGCGCGAATTCGCTGGTGCGGCGCACGCTGGGGCTCGACTTCGAGGGCCGCAGCTTCCACCAGGATTGGCTGATCGTCGATGCGCTCGATGTGCCGGCCCCGATCGACCACGTCGAGTTCAACTGCGACCCACGGCGCCCGACGCCGCGCATGGTGGCGCCGGGCGGGCGTCAGCGCTGGGAGTTCATGCTGCGCCCCGGCGAGCGGCCGGAAGAGATGGAGCGGCCGGAATCGGTGCGGCGGCTGCTCTCGCCGTGGTGCGACAGCGATTGCATCCGGATCGAACGCACGGCGGTCTACCGCTTTCATGCGCGCGAGGCCAGGCGCCTCTCCAAAGGCCGCTGTTTCCTCGCCGGCGACGCGGCGCACATCACGCCGCCTTTCGCCGGCCAGGGTCTCGTGGCCGGGCTGCGCGACGTGGCCAATCTGGCCTGGAAGCTCGCCTGGGTCGTGCGGGGCCAGGCGAGCGAGCAAGTGCTCGACAGCTACGACACCGAACGGCGGCCCCACGCCAGGAAAATCATCCGCCTGGCGCGCATGCTCGGCGCGATCGTGATGCCGCAAAACCGCGCCGCCGCGTTCGCCGTGCACGGCCTGATGAGCCTGCTGCGCCTGCTGCCGGCCAGCCGCGCGCAGTTCGAGGACATGAGGGTCAAGCCGCAGAATACCTTCGACCAGGGCCTGTTCTGGCGCGTGCGTGGCAGCGAAAGGCTGCGTGCCGGGGCCATGCTGCCGCAAGGCTGGGTCCGGCCGGCCATCGGCGACGGGCCGATCCTCAGCGACGATGCGCTGGGACTGGAATGGGCGCTGATCGGCTTCGGCGTGGATCCATCGGCCAGTCAGCCGCCCGAATTGCTGCAGCGCTGGCAAGCCGCGGGCGGACGGGTGTGGCAGTGGTGCCAGCGATCGCAGGCCCAGCACCTCGCGCCTGCGGCGCAGCGGCTGGAGGCGCTCGACGAGGCCCTTCTGCCGCGCCGGGTTCCGCTTGGCTGGGTCGCGATCGTCAGGCCCGACCGCTGCGTGCTGGCCGAAGGGCCGGCATCCGATGGCGAAGCGATGCTGCGGCGAGCGCTCGAGCTCGTCGCGCCCAGGGGCGCGGCGAGCTTTCCGCTCGTGCTCGGCAACGACGTCCATTTGGTGAAGACATGAACGGAATCGCCTCCATGGCAGACGTCCTCGCTCTCGAAGGCGAGCACGACGGCCTCCTGCCCAACAGCACCTACGAGATGGTCGGCGCCACAGCGCGCACCCACCCCAACGCGCCGGCGCTGTCGTTCTTCCCGCGCATCGAAGATCATGCGCGGCCAGAAGTCTGGAATTACGAGACGCTGTTCGCCCGCATCACGGCCACGGCCAACTTCCTCCATGAGTTGGGCGTCGAGAGCGACGATGTCGTCGCCTTCGCGTTGCCCAATTTGCCGCAGACGCATCTCGCGGTCTGGGGCGGCCAGGCGGCCGGCATCGCGTTCGCCATCAATCCCATGCTGGAGCCCGCGGCCATCGTCGAGCTGCTCGCCGCCGGCGAAGCGAAGGTGCTGATCACGCTGGCCCCCCTTCCCGGCCAAGACCTATGGCCGAGGCTGCAGCCGTTGCTCGGCCGTGTCAGCAGCCTCGAACATGTCGTGCTGATCCACCTGCTCCGTGAGGTCGCCGAGGTCGGCGGCGTGGCTCCTGGCGAGACAAGGGGCCGCTTCAGCGTGCACGACTTCGCGCGAGGGCTGCGGCGGCAGCCGGTGGACCGCCTCGTCAGCGGGCGCGTGATCCGCCCCGGCGATCGGTCGTCCTTCTTCTGCACCGGCGGTACCACCGGCGCGCCCAAGATCGCGATGCGCACCCACGCGAACGAAGTCGCCAACGCGTGGAGCACGGGCCAGTTCCTCGGGAATGGCATCTCGGCCGGGAAGACCCTCTTCTGCGGTCTGCCCCTGTTCCATGTCAACGGTGTCCTGGTCACTGGCTTGCTGCCTTTCTCACGCGGCGCACACGTGATCATCGGCACAGCCTCGGGCTATCGCGGCGACGGTGTGATCCAGCACTTCTGGGAGTTGGTGGAGCACCACCGGATCAACTTCTTCAGTGGTGTTCCGACGGTCTATGCGGCGCTGATGCAGCAGCCGACGCGGGGCCGCGACCTCAGTTCGCTGGAATACGGGCTCTGCGGGGCCGCACCGATGCCCGTGGAACTGATGCGCTCCTTCCAGGAGCTGACGGGGCTGAAGATCCTCGAGGGATACGGGCTGACCGAGGGGACCTGCGTCAGCACCTGCAATCCTCCGCTGGGCGAGCGGCGCACCGGGTCGATCGGGCTGCGCCTGCCCTTGCAGGCCATGAAAGCCGTCATGCTGGACGACGCGGGGGCCTACGTGCGCGACTGCGCGGCCGGCGAGGCAGGCGTGCTCGCGATCAGCGGTCCCAATGTGTTTGCCGGCTATCGCGACCCCGATCAGAACAAGGGGCTGTGGCTGGAGATGAACGACGGCCGGCACTGGATGAACACCGGCGACCTCGGCCGGCAGGACGCGGATGGCTACTTCTACCTGACCGGCCGCAAGAAGGAACTCATCATCCGGGGCGGCCACAACATAGACCCTGCGAGCATCGAAGAGCCGCTGCACCGGCATCCGGCCGTGCAACTCGCCGCCGCGGTCGGTCGCCCCGACTCGCACGCGGGCGAACTGCCAGTCGCCTACGTGCAGCTCAGGCACGGCGCCAGCGCGACCGAGGACGAGCTGCTGGCCTTCGCCAGGGACCAGATCACGGAGCGCGCAGCGATGCCGAAGGCGATCAGATTGGTGACGGCCATGCCCCTGACCGGCGTCGGCAAGATCTTCAAGCCCGAGCTCAGGCAGCGCGAGATCGCGGATGCGCTGCGCACGGCGCTGCACGATGCGGGCGCCCCGATTTCTCGGCTCGACGTTGTCAGCGACCCGCGTTTCGGGATTCAGGTCGAGGTCACGGTGGCGGGAAGCGCCACCGCAGCCATTGCGCGCGAGGTCCTGGGCAAGTTCCCGTTCCGCTTCGAAGTGTCGCGGACAAGCCGCGACCAATGATGGTGTTCGAGCGAGTGGTTGCCGAGAGCGACAGCGCTGTACGCGCTTGTCGAGAGTCTCAAACCAGTGACTGCACACGCCCCCCCGCCGGTCACTCGATCCCCGCGATCCCCGCCCCCGCCACCACGTAGGCTCCCTGCGCCACCTTCAGCGTGATGCGCCCCGCGCGGTGGGCCGTGATCTGCATTTCCATCTTCATGGCTTCCATCGATGCGATGGTGTCGTTCGCGGCGACCATGTCGCCATCGGCCACCTTCCACGATTGCAGGGTGCCGGCGATCGGCGCGGCGACCGATGCGGGATCGGCGGCCACGGGCGCCTCCACCGACGGCGACGCGCCACCGCTCGATGCGGACTGCAGCCCGCGCAGCAGTTCCACGGGCAGCCCCAGCGCCATCCGGCGGCCATCGATCTCCAGCGCCGTGCGCACGAGCGCGGCATCCGGCATCGGTGCCTCGGCACGCACCGAGGCCCGCAGCGTGTTGGCGAAGTCGGTTTCGATCCAGCGCGTGTGCACCTTGAATTCGTCCGCGGAGGTGAAGTCCGCGTGCGCCATCACCGCGCGATGGAAAGGCAGCACGGAAGCCACGCCCTCGATGCGGAACTCCTTGAGCGCGCGCCGCGCGCGCGCGATGGCCTGGGCGCGCGTGGCGCCGGTGACGATGAGCTTGGCCATCAGCGAGTCGAAGCTGCCCGGCACCGTCGAGCCCGACACCACGCCCGTGTCGACCCGCACCCCGGGACCCGAGGGCGCGTCGAACACGCGAACCGGCCCGGGCGCGGGCAGGAAGCCGCGGCCCACGTCCTCGGCGTTGATGCGGAACTCGAAGGCATGGCCGCGCGGCGCCGGCGTCTGCGTGATCGACAGCGGCAATCCGTCGGCGATGCGCAGTTGCTCCACCACGAGGTCGATGCCCGTGGTCTCCTCCGTCACGGGGTGCTCCACCTGCAGGCGGGTGTTGACCTCCAGGAAGGAGATGGCGCCCGTGGCACTGAGCAGGAACTCCACCGTGCCGGCGCCGACATAGCCGGCACGCGCGCAGACCTCGCGCGCGGACTGGTGGATGCGCTCGCGCTGTTCGTCGCTCAGGAAGGGCGCGGGCGCCTCCTCCACCAGCTTCTGGTTGCGCCGCTGCAGCGAACAGTCGCGCGTGCCCAGCACCAGCACATGGCCGTGCGTGTCGGCGATCACCTGGGCTTCCACATGGCGCGGCCGGTCGAGGAACTGCTCGACGAAGCATTCGCCGCGGCCGAAGGCGGCGACGGCCTCGCGCACGGCCGATTCGTAGAGGTCCGCCACCTCGTCCATCCGCCAGGCGACCTTCAGTCCGCGCCCGCCGCCACCGAAGGCGGCCTTGATGGCGATCGGCAGGCCGTGCTGTTCGGCGAAGGCCACGACCTCCTGCGCGTTCTTTACCGGCCCGGGCGTGCCCGCCACCAGCGGCGCGCCGACCTCCAGTGCGATCCTGCGCGCCTGCACCTTGTCGCCCAGGGCCTCGATGGCGGCCGGGGGCGGGCCGATCCAGGTCAGGCCGGCGTCGATGACGGCCTGGGCGAAGGCCGCGCTCTCCGACAGGAAACCGTAGCCCGGGTGCACCGCGTCGGCGCCGCTGCGCGCGGCCACGGCCAGCAGCTTGTCGATGCGAAGGTAGGTGTCGGCCGGCCGATGGCCGTCGAGACCATAGGCCTCGTCGGCCATGCGCGCGTGCAGCGCGTCGAGGTCGGCATCGGCGTAGACGGCGACCGACTGGACGCCGTAGTCGGCGCACGCGCGCACGATCCGCACGGCGATTTCGCCGCGGTTGGCAATGAGGACTTTCTTCATGGGGTGTCTCGCGGTTCGGAAAGAAGGCTCGAAGAGGCTTCGAAATGGCGGATCGGATTGAAGCGCACGCGCGCGCCGATGGGGATCTGCCCGGCGCGATCGAGGTGGTGCGTGGCCACGGCGCCGATCACCGGATAGCCACCGGTCAGCGGGTGGTCGGCCAGGAACAGCACGGGCTGCCCGCTCGGGGGCACCTGGATGGCGCCGAGCGCCGTGCCCTCGCTCGGCAGTTCGGCCGGGTTGGCGCGCGTCAACGGCTGTTCGCCGGCCAGGCGCAGGCCGACGCGGTTGGACTGCGGCGTCACCGTCCAGCACTGGCTGGCCAGCCGCTCGACCGCCTCGGGCGTGAACCAGTCGGTGCGCGGTCCCATCACCACGTCGAGCGTGACGGTCTCACTCACCGTGGGCAGGTCGGCGGCCGGCTGTTCGTGCAGGCCCACCACGGCGCCGCGCAGCACCGGCCGCACGGGCAGCACGTCGCCGGCCGCGATCGGCGGCGGCCCGACATGGGCCAGCGTGTCGGTCGAGCAGCTGCCGAGCACCGGCGCAACGGCGAAGCCGCCGCGCACCGCCAGGTAGGTGCGGATGCCCGCGCGCGGCTCGCCGAGCGTGAGGCTGTCGCCATCGGACAAGGCGATCGCCTCGTAGCCGGGCACGGCCCAGCGCGCGCCGCTGGCGGTGTCGAGCTGGATGGGTGTGTCGGCGCCGGTGAGGGCCACCACGGCCTCGCCCCGGCAGACGAGCTGGAAGCCGCCGTAGACGATCTCCACGCAGGCCGCGTCGCCGTCGTTGCCGACCAGCCGGTTGGCCGCGCGCAGGGCGCCCCGGTCCATCGCGCCGGAGGCCGACACGCCCTGCCCGGCCTGACCGTGCCGGCCCGCGTCCTGGAACAGCGCCTGCAGCCCGGTGCTGCGGATCTCCAGCGCCGCACCGTCGACGGCGACCACCGCGGGCGGCGCGGCTCGCGGGGCCGGCGCCGCGGGCGATGCCGGCGCGCGCCGGACCGCCACGTCGACGAAGCGCACGCGAAAGCCCGGCTGCAGCAGCGCCGGCACCTCGCGGCCCAGGTCCCACATCGGCGTGGCGGTCACGCCGATGATCTGCCAGCCACCGGGGCTGGCCTGCGGATAGACCCCGCTGAACTGCCCCGCCAGCCCCACGGCGCCGGCGGGGATGCGCGTGCGCGGCGTCGCGCGGCGCGGCACGTTCAGGCTCGGGTCGCCGCCGCTCAGGTAGGCGAAGCCCGGTGCGAAGCCCGTGAAAGCGACGGTGTAGTCACTGCCGGTGTGGCGGCGGATCACCTCCTCGCGCGAAAGGCCCAGCAGCCGCGCGACCTCGTCGAGATCCTCGCCCTGGTAGTCGACCGGAATCTCGACCCGCGTGCGTGCGCGCTCGACCGGTGCCGTGAGGCTTCTTCGGCCGATGCGCTCGACCAGTTCGGCGTGCGACACGGCCATGGGACGGTAGCGGACCAGCAGCGTGCGCGCCGCCGGCACCAGTTCCTCGATGCCGGCGATGGGCTCGGCCTGCAGGGACGCGAGCAGCGCCAGCGTCTGCGCGAGGTCGTCGAGCTCGACCAGCATCGCATCCAGGTTGACCGGAAGAAAGCGCATCATCGCGTCGCCCCCGCCGTGGCCGCATCGACGAAGGGCCGCACGGTCACGCCAGAGCGTTCCAGCAGCGCCCGCACCTGCCGCGCCATCTCGACCGCGCCCGGACTGTCGCCATGCACGCAGACCGAATCGGCCTGGATGCGCACGCTGCTGCCGTCGACGGCCGTGACCACGCCTTCGGTGGCCAGGCGCAGCATGCGCGCGGCCACCTCCCGCGCGTCGTGCAGCACCGCCCCCTTCTCGCGGCGCGAGACCAGCGCGCCGTCGGGCATGTAGGCGCGGTCGGCGAAGGCCTCGGCCACCACGCGCAAGCCGCTCGCCCGTGCCCAGCCCAGCAGCGGCGAGCCGGCCAGCCCGACCAGCCACAGCTCGGGGTCGATCGCGCGGATGGCGGCGATGACGTCCCGCGCCTGGCGCTCGTCATGGGCGATGGTGTTGTAGAGCGCGCCATGCGGCTTGACGTAGCGCACCGTGGTGCCGGCGGCGGCCGCCAGGCCCTTGAGCGCGCCGATCTGGTAGATCACGTCCGCCACCAGGTCGGCGCTGGCCACGTCCATGTTGCGCCGGCCGAAGCCGGCGAGGTCCGGGTAGGCCACATGGGCGCCGACCACCACGCCGAGCGCCCGCGCGCGGCGCAGCGTGTGCAGGATGCCGGCCGGGTCGCCGGCGTGGAAGCCGCAGGCCACGTTGGCGCTGCTCACGATGCCCAGCATCGCGTCGTCGTCGCCCATGCGCCAGGCGCCCAGGCTCTCGCCCAGGTCGCTGTTCAAGTCGATCTTCATCGCCGCGTCCATCCCGCGCTACATCAGGAAGTACAGCAGGAACACGTTGCAGCTGAGCAGCGTGAGCGCGGTCGGCACCTGGGCGCGGATCACCGCGTTCTTGTCGGGCAGCTCCAGCAGCGCCGCGGGCACGATGTTGAAGTTGGCGGCCATCGGCGTCAGCAGCGTGCCGCAATAGCCCGAGAGCATGCCGATGGCGGCCATCACGGCCGGGTTGCCGTGGTACATGCCGACCAGGACGGGAACGCCCACGCCACCGGTGACGACCGGGAAGGCGGCGAAGCCGTTGCCCATGATGACCGTGAACAGCGCCATGCCCACCACGAACACCAGCACGGCGAAGAAGCGCACGTCCATGTTGACGTAGCTGGTCGTGATGTGCGCCACGGCCTTGCCCACGCCCGCGTCCGAGAACACCAGACCCAGCATGCCCAGCATCTGCGGCAGCACCAGCGCCCAGCCCAGCGCGTCGGTCAGGCGGCGGGATTCCCGGATGCCCTGCATCGGAGTCTCGTGCGTGAGCCGGCAGGCCAGCGCGAGCGCGATGATGCAGCCGATGCCCAGGCTGACCAGCGTCGTGTTCTTCGGATCGAGCAGCGGCACGCCGCCGATGTCGAGGTACTTGGCCGACACGGTGCCGATCATCGTGACCACTGGGATCGCCAGCGCCGGGATGAACAGCTTGTTGCCCAGACGCTTCGCGCTCGCCGCGTAGTCGGCCGCGCTGCGCGCGGCATGATGGCCGACACCGACGCCGCCGAAGGCGGCGATCAGCGCCATGACGACCACGCCGACGCCGACCCACACGGGCGGCAGCTGGTCGCCGACGATGAACACCAGCGCGTAGAGGCCCCAGAAGAAGGCGCTGGAATAGCGCTTGGGATGCTGGCGGTCGGCCAGCGTCATCACGGCGGTGATGGCCAGGATGGCGCCGACCAGGTAGTAGAGGTGAACGATCGAGAGCGTCATGATCAGGCCCCCTTCGCGGCGACCGCGCTTGTGTCGTCCACCGGCGCATCGCCGGCATCGCCGCCCAGCTCGCGGGCCAGCATCCGGTCCAGCCGCCGCAGCCGCCAGGCATGGATCACGAAGGCGCAGACGGCCGTCGGGATGCCCCACAGCGCGACATGGATCGGCTCGAGGTCGATGCCGGCCTCGCGCAGGAAGGTGGTCATGAGCACGATGGCGCCGAAGGCCACGAAGATGTCTTCACCGAAGAAGAGGCCGACGTTGTCCGTGGCGGCGGCATAGGCGCGCAGCTTGTGGCGGATGTGGTCGGGCAGCTTGCCGTAGCGGGCCTGCGTCGCGCCCTCGGCCATGGGTGCCAGCAGCGGCCGCACCATTTGCGGATGCCCGCCCAGGCTGGTGAGGCCGATCGCCGCCGTCAGCTGCCGCGCGCCCAGGTAGACGATGAGCAGGCGCCCCGCCGTCGCCGACTTGATGCTGCTGATCCAGTTCTGCGCATGCTGGCGCAGCCCGTGCCGCTCCAGCAGGCCGATCACCGCCAGCGGCAGCAGGATGATCAGCGGCAGGTTGCGCGTCTTGATGAAGCCGGTGCCGATGGTCGCCAGGATCTTGTCGACCGGGAAGTGCGCCGCCAGGGCGGTCACGACGGCCGTGATGATCACGACCAGCATCGGATTGAAGCGCAGGATGAACCCCGCGATGATGACGGCGACCCCGAGCAGGGGCCACAGATTGATGTCGGTAGGCAAGACATTTCTCCTGGAAGAAGGGTGGATGACTCAACCATTCCGAATGTTTTGGTGAGTCGCGCGAATCAGATTGTTCAACAATCTAGCGAATCTTGCTCGCATGTCGCATGCCAGTTTCTAGGTGAAATCCCGCGATTCGTTGAGCAATCGAGGGGCGGGGCACGGCCGGATCTGTTACAACCCAGGCCCTATGACCCTTCCCGCCGCCCCCACCGCCGCCGCGACCCAGACGCTGAGCGAACGCGTGGCCGACCAGCTTCGGCAGAAGATCACGCAGGGGGAGTTCTCACCCGGCCAGCGCCTGTCGGAACAGGCCTTGAGCACCAGCCTGGGCATCTCGCGCAACACGCTGCGCGAGGTCTTCCGGATGCTCACCAAGGACGGGCTGATCAAGCACGCACCGAACCGGGGCGTGTTCGTGGCGATTCCGAGCATCTCGTCGATCATCGACATCTACCGGGTTCGCCGGCTGATCGAATGCCAGGCGCTAGCCCAGGCCTATCCGCGCCATCCGGCCAAGAAGAAGATGCGCGAGGCGATCGAGAAGTCGCTCGATTGCCGGGCGCGCGGCGACTGGCTCGGCGTGGGCACCGCCAACATGGCCTTCCACATGGCGATCGTCGAACTGGCCGACAGCGAGCGGCTCAACCTGCTGTTCGCCCCGGTGCTGGCCGAATTGCGGCTGGCCTTCGGCCTGCTGCGCGACCCCGAGTTCCTGCATGCCCCCTACGTGGACATGAACCTGAAGATCCTGGAACTGGCCGAGGCCGGCGAGTTCGCGCGCGCCGCCGAGGCGCTGTCGGAGTACCTGGTGCATTCCGAGCGCATCGTGCTGGCGGTGTATGCGCGGCACATGAGCGATTCGGGCTGGGCCAACTGAAGGCCCGGGCCCTTCAGGCGCGGCGCGCAGGCGTCGTCACCGCCCGAGCGCAGGAAGCGCCCAGCACCAGGTCCATCGGCACGGTGACCTTGCGCGGCGCGGCCGGCGCCGTCCCGGCGATGCGGTCCAGCATCAGGCTCGCCGCCGCCTCGGCCGCCTGCTCGATGTTGAACCGCAGCGTCGTGAGGGTGGGATGCATCAGCGCGAAGACGCTCTCCGTGCCGATGCCCATGACCGACAGGTCGTCCGGCACCACCCGGCCCGCGCCGCGGGCGCTGCGCAGGGCGCCGGCCAGAATGCTCGTCCCCAGCGCGATCAACGCCGTCGGCGGCGCGTCGAGGGCGAGCATCTGCCGCATCTCGGCTTCGGGCGAATCGACCGCCGACTTGAGCATGCACACGAGCGCATCGTCGAAGGGCAAGCCGGCTTCCCGCAGGCCGTCGCGGTAACCCAGCAGCTTCTCCCTGCCGGGCCGGATGGCCACACTCGGGCCGAACATCGCGATGCGCCGGTGACCCAGCGAGACCAGATAGGCCACCGCCTGGCGCACACCATCGCGATGGTCCTGGAACACGAGGTCGGCATCGCAATCGATCTCGCGATCGAAGATCAAGAGCGGCAGCTTGCAGCGCGCGAAGGGATTGCGCCCGCGCGGCACGGCTTCGACGCTGGGTGAGGCCATCACGCCCTCGAGGCGGCGATTCTCGAACAGCGTGAGCAGTTCACTCTCCCTGTCGGGCTGGTCGTAGGTGCTCGCCACCAGCAGCGAGAAGCCGGCCGCCTGCATCCGGATCTCCACCGCCGCGAAGAAGGCCGAAAGAAAGGGATTGGCCATGTTGGAGACCATGAATCCCACCGCCTTGCTGCGGCCGGTGCGCAGGTGCTTGGCGCTGAAGTTGGGCGTGTAGCCCGTCGTCTTGACCGCCCGCAGCACGCGTTCGCGCACCGCCGCGCTCGCGTAGCCCGAGTCGTTGAGCACCCGCGACACGCTCGCGACGGACACGCCCGCGGCCACCGCGACGTCGCGCACCGAGACTGAATCACCCATGTTTTCCCTGATGTAAACGTTCCATGGATTGCATGGTATTCCACCTCGAACCTAAGCTACGGAAAAACATGAAAACGTTTCCATGTTTTCAGCTTTCCACCCCAAACCACCCGGAGCCTCTCATGAACATCGAAGCGGTCTATCGAAAGGCGACATGGCGCATCGTCCCCCTGCTCTTTCTCTGCTATGTCGCCGCTTTCGTCGACCGCATCAACATCGGCTATGCGCAACTTCAGATGAAGGACGCGCTCGGCTTCAATGACGCTGTCTATGGCTTCGGCGCCGGGATCTTCTTCCTCACCTACGTCATCTTCGAGATCCCGAGCAATCTGCTGATGGCGCGCATGGGCGTGCGGAAGACCTTGTTTCGCATCATGTCGCTGTGGGGCCTGGTGAGCATGGCCACGGCCTTCGTGAAGACGCCGCAGCAGTTCTACGCGGCGCGCCTGCTGCTCGGCGTGTTCGAGGCGGGCTTCTTCCCGGCCGTGATGCTCTACCTGAGCTACTGGTTTCCGGCGACGAGGATCGCGCGAATCACGGCCTTGTTCATGACGGCGGTCATGGTGGCCGGCCTGGTGGCCGGTCCGATATCGGGCTGGATCCTGCAGAACCTCGAAGGCGTGTCGGGCTTGCGCGGATGGCAATGGCTGTTCATCCTGGAGGGCATCCCGAGCCTGGTGCTCGCCGGGCTGGCCGCCTGCTTTCTCGCGGATCGGCCGGCCTCGGCGCGCTGGCTGACCGAAGACGAGCGCGACCCTATCGAATCCCGGATTCGCCAGGCGGCGGACCTGAGGGACGGCCAGACAGCCTCGTTCGCGGAGACCGTGCGCGACTGGCGGCTCTATGCCTGGGGGCTCGCGCTGTCATGCGTGATCTGCGCCGGCTACGGCGTGACCTTCTGGCTGCCGCAGATGATCCGCGCCGCGGGCGGACTCGACTTCCGGCAGACCGGTCTTTATTCGGCCATTCCCTATGTCGTCGGCCTGGTGGCGATGCTGTGGACCGCAAGACATGCCGAGCAGGCACAGGAATACCGGTGGCACTACGCGGCGGCCTCCCTGCTGTGCGCGGCCGGACTGGGCCTGACCTTGATCTCGAACACGAATCTGCCGCTCTCGCTCTTCGCGCTGTCGCTGGCCAATGCCGGGCTGGCCGGCGCCCTGCCCGTCTTCTGGGCGCCGGTCGTCGCCCATCTGTCGTCGCGGCATGCGCCGATCGGCATCGCCATCATCACGAGCATGAGCGTCGCGGGCGGCGCCCTCAGCCCGATGATGGTGGGCTGGGCCAAGACATCGACGGGCGACATCCGCTATGGGATGCTGCCGCTGATCGCGCTGGCCATCGCCGCCGCGGTGGTCTATCTCCGTGCGACGCCGAAGAGCGCCGGGCGCCTGCCGATGGCGCTGCGCGAAGCACGGACCTGAACTCATCGTCAAGGAATCAAGCCCCGTCATGAAACCAGCATCCAGTGAACGATGGAAAGTCAGGCCCCCAGGCGCGAACTGGGGCGACTTCGGACCGGACGACCAGCTCGGCCGGCTCAACCTGATCACGCCGAAGAAGGTGCTGGAAGGCATCGGGGAGATCCGCGAGGGTCGCAGCTTCTGCCTGAGCCTGCCCCTGGACTGTCCGGGCGGCAACGTCCTGAACGAAAGGCGGCATGCGCCGCGCCTGTCGCCCACCCTCGTGAAGGACGGCTGCGCCTGCTTCAACTACCCGGCCTGGAAGAACTACGCCGATGCGACGGACGTCATCAGCGACGACATGGTGACGCTGTTCCTGCAGTACTCGACGCAGTGGGATTCGCTCGCGCACGTGGGCTCGCTCTTCGATGCGGACGGCGACGGCGTGCCCGAGATGGTGTACTACAACGGCTTCAGGGCGAACGAGCACATCGTCGGCCCCACGCGCCATGCGGCCGGCGGCGACACGCCGATGGAAGGACCCCACGGCGCCCGCGCCCTGGACATCGCGACGCTCGCGGTCAAGGCGATCCAGGGCAGGGCCGTGCTCGTCGATCTCGCGCATCACTACGGCCTCGCTCGGCAGCCCATCGGCTACCGGGAGCTTCGCCATGTCATCGAGTCCGATGGCCTGTGCATCGGCGAAGGCGACATCCTGTCGATACGCACGGGCTTCGCCGAAGTCCTGCTCGGCATGAACCGCCAGCCCGACAGCGCGCTCCTGAACGCCTGCGGCTGCGTGCTGGACGGGCGCGACGAGGAATTGCTGCAATGGATCAGCGCCTCGGGCATCTCGGCGATCTGCGCCGACAACTACGCCGTCGAGGGGATCTCTTCGCCGCGTGAACCAGGCGCGCACTCGGTGGTGCCGTTGCACGAGCATTGCCTGTTCAAGCTGGGCATGCCGCTCGGCGAGCTGTGGTGGTTCGAGGAGCTGGCCGCCTATCTGCGATCGGCCGGGCGCCACGCCTATTTCCTGACCGCGCCGCCGCTGCGGCTGCCGGGTGCGGTGGGCTCGCCGGTCACGCCGGTGGCCACCGTCTGAAGCTGCCGTGACTTGCGGCGGCAACGCGGCCGCCTGATGGTTTCTTGCGCCTGATCAAGCCCTGGCGGCACGGCCCGCCTTAGCGTCTGGAATCAATCCAGCCCAGCAGGAGCCAGTGATGACGCAACCCGTCCCATCCGAACCGTCCACCACCCCCGTCGAGCCGGCCATCGTCTTGCCGCCCGACGTGTTGCCGCTCATCCCCATGCGCAACCTCGTGCTGTTCCCGCATGTGATGACGGCCGTGAGCGTCGGCCGTGAGAAATCCATCGCCGCCCTCAAGCACGCGCTGGAAGGCGGCACGCAAGTGGGCATCGTGCTGCAGAAGGACCCCGCCGACGAGGACCCCGACTTCGACGCGCTCTGCGCGGTCGGCACCCTCGCCACGATCGTTCACCATTTCGAGCCCGAAGCCGGCCAGCACCATGCGGTGTGCCGGGGAATGCAGCGCTTCCGCATGGTCGCGCCCGTCGCGGGCTACCCCTTCTTCGCCGCGAAGATCGCGCTCATCGAGGAAGTCGAAGACGAGTCCGCCGAGGCCGAGGCGCTGGCGCTCCAGCTGCGCGAGCGCGCGGTCGAGCTGATGTCCTTCCTGCCCAGTGTGCCCGCCGAGCTGGTGCATGCGCTGCAGACCACGCGCGGCCCCTCGGCGCTGGCCGACATCACGGCGAGCGTGATCGATGCCGAGATGCACGAGAAGCAGACGCTGCTGGAGACCATTGCCCCGGCCGAGCGGGTCGGCAAGCTGCTCAAGCTCCTGTCGCATCGCCTCGAAGTGCTGCGCCTGTCCAAGGAGATCGGCGAGCGCACCAAGGAACAGCTCGACGACCATCAGCGCAAGTTCCTGCTGCGCGAGCAGCTCAAGTCGATCCAGCATGCGCTCGGCGAGACCGGCGGCAACGACGAGGAGATGACGCGCCTCGAAGAGGCGATCGCCAAGGCCGGCATGCCCGCCGACACCGAGGCCCACACCCGCAAGGAGCTCAACCGTCTGCGCAACATGCCCGACAGCTCGGGCGAATACTCCATGCTGCGCACCTACCTCGACTGGATGGTGGAGCTGCCCTGGGCGGCCCCGGCCGCGACCTCGATCGATCTCGCCGCCGCGCGCCGCACGCTGAAGACCGATCACTTCGGCCTCGAGCGGGTGAAGCAGCGCATCGTCGAATTCCTCGCCGTGCGCAAGCTCAACCCCGAGGGCCGCGCGCCCATCCTGTGCTTCGTCGGGCCGCCCGGCGTCGGCAAGACCTCGCTCGGCCAGAGCATCGCCCGCGCGATCCAGCGCCCCTTCGTGCGCGTGTCGCTCGGCGGCGTGCACGACGAGGCCGAGATCCGCGGCCACCGCCGCACCTACATCGGCGCCCTGCCCGGCAACATCGTGCAGGGATTGCGCCGGGCCGGCGCGCGCGACTGCGTGATGATGCTCGACGAGGTCGACAAGCTCAACGCGAGCGCGCACGGCGATCCCTCGGCCGCCCTGCTCGAAGTGCTGGACCCGGAGCAGAACAACAGCTTCCGCGACAACTACCTCGGCGTGCCCTTCGACCTGAGCCGCGTGGTGTTCATCGCCACGGCCAACGTGATCGACAACGTGCCGCCGCCCGTGCGCGACCGCATGGAGGTGATCGACCTTCCCGGCTACACGCAGGAGGAGAAGCTGCAGATCGCGCAGACCTACCTGGTGCGCCGCCAGCGGGAAACCAACGGCCTGAAGGAAGAGCAGTGCGAGCTCACCGAGGCGGCCCTCAAGGCCATCGTCTCCGACTACACCCGCGAGGCGGGCGTGCGCCAGCTCGAGCGCGAGATCGGCCGCGCGATGCGCCATGCGGCCATGAAGGTGGCGGAAGGATCGACCGGCAAGGTCCGCATCGACGCGCCCGACCTGGACGCCATCCTCGGGCCGGCCAAGTACGAGAGCGAGATCGCCCTGCGCAGCAGCGTCACCGGCGTCGCCACCGGCCTCGCCTGGACGCCCGTGGGCGGGGACATCCTCTTCATCGAGGCCACCCGCGTGTCCGGCAGCGGCAAGCTGAGCCTCACGGGGCAGCTGGGCGACGTGATGAAGGAGAGCGCCCAGGCCGCGCTCACGCTGGTCAAGTCCCGCGCCGCCGACCTGCGCGTGGCGAGCGCGATGTTCAACGACATCGACATCCACCTGCACATCCCCGCCGGCGCGATCCCCAAGGACGGGCCGAGCGCCGGCGTCGCCATGTTCATCGCGCTCGCCTCGCTGTTCACCGATCGCCCGGTGCGGCACGAGGTGGCGATGACCGGCGAGATCAGCCTGCGCGGCCTGGTGCTGCCGATCGGCGGCGTCAAGGAGAAAGTGCTCGCCGCGCAACGCGCCGGCATCACGACCGTGCTGCTGCCGGCGCGCAACCTCAAGGACCTGCGCGACGTGCCGGAGAGCGTGCGCGCCGCCATGAAGTTCGTCCCGCTGGAGACGGTGGACGACGCGATGCGCGAGGCACTGGCCGAGGCCGGGGCGCGCCGCGCGCCGCCCGAACTCAACCTGGTCTGAACGCCGCCGCCGCGCGCGGCCTTGACAAGGATCAATGGGCCGCGCCCGCGGACGCCTATTCTGGATTCGTCAACACGGCAGTCTGCCCCGTCGAATGGTGGACTCAACAACGGAGACCAGCGATGCAGATGAATGTCGAACAATTGATGGCGGCCTACCGCGGCATGAGCACCATCCGCGAATTCGAGGAGCGCGTGCACAAGGAATTCGCGACCGGCCAGATCCCCGGATTCGTGCACCTGTACGCGGGCGAGGAAGCCTCCGCCGTCGGCGTGTGCATGCAGCTGGGCGACGGCGATCACATCGCCAGCACGCACCGGGGCCATGGCCATGCCATCGCCAAGGGCTGCGACGTCGGCGGGATGATGAAGGAGATCTTCGGGCGCCAGGGCGGCCTCTGCAAGGGCAAGGGCGGCTCCATGCACATCGCCGACATCGGCAAGGGCATGCTCGGCGCCAACGGCATCGTCGGCGGCGGGCCACCGCTGGCCTGCGGCGCGGCGCTGGCCGCCCAGGTGCGCAAGACCCAGGGCGTGGCCGTCGCCTTCTTCGGCGACGGCGCATTCAACCAGGGCACGACGCTGGAGGCGATGAACTTCGCCTCGGTGTACCGCCTGCCTGTGTTCTTCGTGCTGGAGGACAACGGCTACGCCGAGAGCACCTCGAGTTCCTGGTCGATCGGCGGCCACAACCCCGTGCGCCGCGCGGAAGGCTTCGGCCTGCGAGGCAACCGGGTGGACGGCCACGATTTCTTCGCCGTCTACAGGGCCGCGAAGGAGGCGGTGGAGCGGCTGCGCGCGGGTGGCGGGCCGGAGTTCCTGCACATCGAGTTCACGCGCTACTTCGGCCACTTCGAGGGCGACCAGATGACCTACCGCCCACCGGGCGAGGTCAAGGAAGAGCGCAACTTCCTGGACTGCCTGAAGTTCATGCGCGCCAGGCTCACGAGCGCCGGCCTGGTCGGGGCGGATGCGCTGGACCGCATCGAGGCCGAGGTGTCCGCGCTCATCGACACGGCGGTGAAGGATGCCAGGGCGGCGCCGCCGCCCGATGTGTCCGACCTGCTGACGGACGTCTACCAAACCTACCCGGGAGCACTGGCATGAGCAAGAAATCATTCCGCACCGCGCTCAACGAAGCCATGCGCCAGGAGATGGAACGCGACGCCTCGGTCATCGTCATGGGCGAGGACATCGCCGGCGGCATGGGCGCCAAGGGCGAGCAGGACGCATGGGGCGACGTGCTCGGCGCGAGCAAGGGGCTGCTGGGCGAGTTCGGCCGCGGCCGCGTGTTCGACACGCCCATCAGCGAGAGCGCCTTCATCGGTGCCGCGGCAGGCGCGGCGGTGGCGGGGCTGCGCCCCATCGCGCAATTGATGTTCGTCGACTTCTTCGGCGTGTGCGGCGACCAGATCATCAACCAGATGGCCAAGTTCCGCTACATGTTCGGCGGCAAGGCGACCACGCCGGTCGTCATCCGCACGCTCTACGGCGCCGGCACGCGCGCGGCCAGCCAGCACAGCCAGTGCCTCTATCCGATCTTCACCCACATCCCCGGCCTCAAGGTCGTGATTCCTTCCTCGCCCTACGAGGCCAAGGGCCTGCTGATCCAGGCGATCCGCGACGACGACCCCGTGATCTTCTTCGAACACAAGGCGATGTACGACGACGTGGAGGAAGTGCCCGACGAGCCCTATGCCCTGCCCTTCGGCGAGGCGAAGCTCGTGAGAACGGGCGGCAGCGCGACCATCGTCGCCGTCGGGCGCATGGTCAAGCTCTCGGCGCAGGCCGCCGACGCGCTGGAGAAGGAGGACATCCGCTGCGACGTGCTCGACCTGCGCACGACCTCGCCGCTGGACACGCGCTCGATCCTGGCCAGCGTCGCGAAGACCGGCCGTCTGGTGATCGTGGACGAAGCCAGCCCGCGCTGCGGCCTGGCGGCGGACATCTCGGCCATGGTCGCGCAGGCGGGCTTCGATTCGCTGAAGGCGCCCATCCGGATGGTGACGCCGCCGCACACGCCGGTGCCCTTCGCGCCGGGCCTGGAGGATGCCTACATCCCCAGTGCCGCCGCCATCCAGGCGGCCGTCAGGGACACGCTGAAGCCGCGGTCATGAGCGAGGCCATCACCGCCGTCACCGTGCCGAAGCTCGGCCTGACCATGAAGGAAGGCACGGTGGCCGCCTGGCATGCCGCGCCCGGCGCGGCGGTCAGCGTCGGCCAGGCACTGTTCGACATCGAGACAGAGAAGGTCACCAACGAGTGCGTCGCGGAGAGCGCCGGGGTGCTGAGGCGGCAGGTGGTGCCCGAGGGCACCACGCTCCCGGTGGGCGCCCTGGTCGCGGTGATCGCATCGGCCGAGGTGCCGGACGCGCAGATCGACGAATTCATCGCCCGCTTCAAGCCCGAGCAGCAGGCCTGACGGCACCCACACCGGAGAAGAGCATGACATTGAAGGCCGCATTCATCTTCCTGGCCGAGGGCGCGCGCCAGGACGAGCACCGCGCCGTCGTGCGCACGCCGCAGGTCGACCTGGTCGTTGTCGGCGTGCCCGACTACGCGCAGGCCGAACTCGTCGCGCGACAGCTCGTCGATCAGGGCACCGTGGCCATCGAGCTGTGCGGCGGCTTCGGCGTCGCCGGGACGGCGCGCATCGCGCGGGCGGTCGAGGGCAAGGCCGCGGTGGGCGTGGTCCGCTTCGACGCGCACCCGGGCCTGGGCGGAAAGAGCGGCGACCAGGTCTTCGCGACCGCCGCATAGCCCCCGGCCCTCTGGAGACACCATGGCCAGCGAAGCGCCCAAGGTCGAAGGCTACGACTACGCGATGTTCGGCGAAGTCGAGACGAAGCCGCTCAGCCGCATCCGCCAGGTGATCGGCAGGCGCATGACGGCCAGCTGGACCCACGTTCCTCACGTGGCCCAATTCGACGAGGTCGATCTCACGGCGCTGGAGGCGCTGCGGCAGCGCCTGCTGCCGCAGGCGACGGCCGCGGGCCACGCGTTCAGCGTGCTGCCCCTGGTCATGAAGGCCTGCGCCCATGCATTGAAGGCCTTCCCCGACTTCAACGCCTCGCTCGACGAATCCGGAACGCGGCTGATCCTGAAGAAGTACTGCCACATCGCATTCGCCGCCGAGACACCCGTGGGGCTGATGGCGCCGGTCGTGCGCGACGTCGACAGGAAGGACCCGATGGCGATCGCGCGCGATGTCCATGCCCTGGCCCGGCGGGCCAGGGAAGGACAGCTTGCGCTGTCGGACGCCGAGGGCGCCTGCTTCACCGTTTCCAACCTCGGCGCGCTGGGGGGCACCGGGTTCACGCCGCTCATCAACGCGCCGGAGATCGGCATCCTGGGTGTCGCGCGCGCGGCGCCGCGGGTGGTCGAGGACGACGGCCGCTTCGTCTCGCGGCTCTTTCTGCCGCTCTCGCTGGTCTACGACCACCGGGTGATCGATGGCGCGGTGGGCGCGCGCTTTCTCGCGCTCATCCACCAGCAGCTTGCGCAACCCGACATGCTCGGCATGCCCTGAGCGGTACACGCGATGACCGCCCTCCTGACCGACCTGTACCAGCTCACGATGCTGCAGGCCTATCTTGAAGAGGGAATGAGCGCGCCGGCCGTCTTCGAGTTGTTCGTGCGCAAGCTGCCGCCGCAGCGCAACTTCCTGGTCGCCGCCGGGCTGGAGCCCGTGCTTCAGTTCCTGGAGACACTGTCCTTCTCCGAAGCGGAGATCGACTGGCTGCGCGAACAGGACGGCTTCTCCCCGCAGCTGCTGGAGCAGCTCGGCGGGCTGCGCTTCGAAGGCGATGTCGATGCCATGCCCGAGGGCACCGTCTTCTTTGCCGACGAGCCTTTCATCCGCATCACCGCCGCGCTGCCGCAGGCGCAGCTGGTGGAAAGCCGGCTGCTGAACCTCGCGCATTTCGCGACGCTCATCGCGTCGAAGGCCGCGCGCATCGCGCTGGTCGCCGGCGGCAAGCGGCTGATCGATTTCGGCATGCGCCGCGCCCATGGCGCCGAGGCGGCGCTGCTGGCCGCGCGCTCGGCCTACCTCGCGGGCTTCGACGGCACCGCCACGGCCGAAGCCGGGCGGCGCTACGGCATTCCGGTCTCCGGCACCATGGCGCACTCCTTCGTGCAGGCCCACAGCAGCGAGCGCGCGGCGCTGGAGGCCTTCGCGCGCGCCCGGCCCCACGGCCCCACCCTGCTGATCGACACCTACGACACCGAGGCCGCCGCGGCCAAGGTGATCGAACTCGTGCCGCTCCTGCGCCGGGACGGCATCGCGGTGGCCGGCGTGCGCATCGACAGCGGCGACCTGGCCGCGCATGCGCGGGCGGTGCGCGCCCTGCTCGACGCGGCCGGGCTGCGCGACATCGGGATCTTCGCCAGCGGCGACCTCGACGAGCACCGGGTCGCGGCGCTCGTCGCCGACGCGGCGCCCATCGACGGCTTCGGCGTCGGCACCGCCCTGGACACCTCCTCCGACCATCCCGCCCTCGACGCGGTCTACAAGCTGCAGTCCTATGACGGCCAGCCGCGCCGCAAGCGCTCCGAAGGCAAGGCCACCTGGCCCGGGGTGAAGCAGGTGGTGCGCCTGCTCGGGAGCAACGGCCGCATCGAACGCGACATCGTGCAGCTCGACAGCGAAGCCTGCGGCGGCGAAGCCCTGCTGCTTCCCTGCATGCGCGGCGGGCGGCGCGTCGGTGCCGCGCCGACTTTGCGGGAATCGCGGGACCATCACGCGCGGCAGATGAAGCTGCTGCCGGACGCCCTGCGAGGCCTCCAGGCGGCGCCGGCCTGTGTCGCCGTGGACATCTCTTCGCAGGTCCGTGCGCTGGCACTGCAGGTCGATGCGGCCGTCCATTGAGCGCCCGGGGAGCCGCGCGTGACCCCGATGGACGCCGACGCCGGCATGGAAGCCAGGCTGCGCTGCCTCGAAGCGCATCTCTGCGCCGACGACCGGGACGCGCAGGTGCGCCGCATCGAGACCCACATGTCCTGGGTCCTGGTCGGGCAGCGCCGCGTCCTGAAGCTGAAGAAGCCCGTTCGCATGTCCTTCCTGGATTTCTCGACCCTGGAGGCGCGCGAGCGCAACGCGCGGCAGGAAGTGCTGCTCAACCGCCGGCTCGCGCCGAAGGTGTACCTCGGGCTGCTCGCGCTCCAGCAGGAAGACGGAGAGCTTCGCGCCGTGCCGGAAGAGCGGCTGCCGGCCCCCGGCCGCACCATCGATTGGGTGGTCGTCATGCAGCGCCTGCCATCGGAGCGCATGCTCGACGCGCTGATCGCGCGCGGCGAGCTGCGCCCATCCCACATCGATGCGCTGCTGGGCATCCTGGTGCCCTTCTATCGCGGCGCGGCGCGCGCGAAGGTCGACGAGGCCGGCTACGTCATGCGCATGCGCGAGGACCTTGCCCGCAGCCGCGACGTGCTCGAACGCCCGCAGCTGGGCCTGCTGCGCGCGCGCGCGCTGATCGAGCGCACGGACAGCGCCATCACGCGGCACGAAGGACTGCTGCGGCGGCGCGTCGCCGAGGCGCGCATCGTCGACGGGCACGGCGACCTGCGGCCCGAGCACGTGGCGCTCACCGATCCGCCGGTGGTGATCGACGCCCTGGAGTTCGACGAACGGCTGCGCGAGGTCGATCCCTTCGACGAGCTGTGCTTCCTCGGCCTCGAATGCGCGGTCGCGGGCGATGCCTCGGTCGGCCCCAGCCTCCAGGCGGGGCTGGCCTCGGCCCTGGGGGATGCGCCACCGGCCGCACTCCTGATGCTCCATACGGCGGCGCGCGCCCTGCTGCGCGCCCGGCTGAGCGCGGCGCACCTGCTCGAAGCCGAGGTGCGCACGCCGTGGAAATGGCTGCCCCAGGCCTCGCGCTACCTCGACCACGCGACTGCCGCGCTGGAGCGCCTGGAGCGCCTTGTCGATAGCTGAGGCCTAGCTGCCGCGGGGCTCCATCCCTTCAAGCGCGGCGGGGACTTCGCCCGCGTCCCACTTCTTCAGCAGATCGAGCGGAATGGCATCGGCCAGCTGGGAAAAGCGCTGGCCCACCATGCGCTCCGCCTGCTTCAACAGCACGGCGACCGTTCGCCCGGCGGCACCCTGGCCTGGAAGGCGGTCGCGCGCGGCACCACCACCCCGCGCGCGATGTCGCCTTCGCTCGTCCTCGGGTGGCCACCCAGCGCGGCCCGGATTCTTTCACTTGCCATTTTTCTGGAACTCCTTGGCATAGCCGAGGCCACGCGCGCTTTGTTGGGGGAAATGCTCACTCGCGCTAAGTTCGCCGGTGCCGTCGGGATAGATGTGCAAGCCCAGGTAGCGGCTGTTCGGCGCGAGGTGTTCCTCGTCGAAGCGGATGGGCGTCCTGTTGGCGAACCTTCGGCCTGAAATCGCGTCCCGCCACGTCAGTGATTGAAGCCCGAAAGGGATGGCGACGCGCGCGACCACCGAGTTCTTGCCAAGGGGCGTGCGCGACAAGGAGGCCGAGTGGCCGACCACCCTGTCGTTCAGGTGAACGTCATAGATCGGGCGGTCGATGTAGTTGAAGACGACCACATCCAGCACGGCCTCCCTCTTCCCGTGCGCGCTCTCAGCCGCGCTCTGCGCGATGCAGATCGGGAACGGGCAGGGCAGGCTCGCGGCAAGCAGCCGGCAGACGATGACGAGGGCGCGGCGCTTGTTCATTTCTCCCTGACTCCCCAGAGTTCCATGCGCAATCCGGGCAACTCGCCCGCCACGCGCAACGCCATCCCGCCGTACTTGAGCAGGTGCTCCCAGAGCGGCCCGCGCGGTTGGAACTGGAAGTACACGAAGCCGGCGTTGAACGGAATCTGCCTCGGCGGCACGGGCAGGCTCCGCAGGGCGATGCCCGGCAGCTTCGCGTGGATGAGGTCCGGCAGGCGGTCGCTCGGCGCCGCCTTGCAGTGCGCGGGGAACTGCGTGGCCAGCTGGTCCGGGGGCATCTGCGCCGCGCCGGCGAACACGAGGCTGGCAAAGCCCTGCGGTTCGGACGGCTCGACGCTCGCCACCCGC
The DNA here is from genome assembly GCF_056398605.1 of Variovorax sp. 01T432. Classification (NCBI taxonomy): domain Bacteria; kingdom Pseudomonadati; phylum Pseudomonadota; class Betaproteobacteria; order Burkholderiales; family Comamonadaceae; genus Variovorax; species Variovorax sp. 01T432. Next base: position 4,162 of record NZ_JBFTPS010000037.1, on the reverse strand, counting down.
ATGCCGTTGGGGCGCTCGGTCAGCGCGATGCTCCCGGCGCTGCGCACCAGCACGTCGTTGAGCATCGCCTGCACGTCAGTGACCAGCTCCCTGAAGAAGTGGTACGGCTCCCCGTGCTGGTCGCCCGCGTCGCCCGTCAGCAGGGGGCGACGGCGCAGCAGGATGTCGACCATGGTCCGGATCTCGTGCGCGCGACCGACGACCCCGTCGATGCCGCCGCCGCGCGCCCGCTCGGTGAGATCGCTGCAGTACCTGGCCAGGGCGGACTCTCCGTCCGCCGCCGCGGCCATGGCGCCCGTTGCCTCGCCCGGCATGACAGGGGCCGGCCCGGAACCGTCGTGCGCGCCCTCGCGCTCCTCGATGCCGCAGTGGCGGCAGATGCGGTGCAGGTCGCTGTCGCCGAGCTGCCAGAGCTGGTGGAGCCAGTGCGTCAGCTCGACATGCGGATTGCCGCGCAGCCTGGCGAAGGTCGTGGCCGACTCGATGGAGCGAAACAGCGTGCGATTGAGCTTGCCGAACAAGACCCTGCGCGAGACGGCCGTCGCCCGCCCCTCCCCCATCCCCAGTGAACCCATGGAAACCCAACCTTCGAAGACACCCCACCCATGCCTGAAGTCCCCGAGGCGTACTGCCGTCGAGTGACCCAGGCCCTCCCGTCCCACATGCGGTCCGGCGCGAGCCGGCCTCAGCGAACGGGCCGTTGTGTCACGAGATCAGCGCGCGCCGGAAGGCGCTCGCCAGAATTAGTCAGAATCAGATGTGCCCAAAAAGGGGGAGGTCGCCCGCTAGCGCATCCAGCCCGCGTGGCTCGCGCGGATGGCGTCGGCGAACAGCGGCACCACCGAGGCGACCTCCAGCTTGTCGCGCACCGCGCCGCTGTCCGGCAGCCGGAATGGCGGCACGCTGTCGGTCACGATCAGGCGCGACACCTCCTCGGAGGCCAGCGTCTGCGCCGCCTTGCCGACGAAGAGGCCGTGCGCCGCGCAGGCGATCACGGTCTTCGCTCCCGCGCGGCGCAGGGCATGGGCGCCGCGCTGCATGGTGTCGCCGCTGGCGATCAGGTCATCGAGCAGCAGCACCGTCGCGTCCGCCACCTCGCCCGCCACCAGGTCGCCGCCGCTCAGCACCCCGGCGCTGCGGCGCTTGTCGATCATGGCGAAGCGCACCGGCTCGCCCAGCTGCGCCTCCAGCGCCTCGCGCCACAGCAGCGCGCGCTTGACGCCGCCCGGGTCCGGCGAGGCCACGGCCAGGGGCCCCTGGCCCGAGAGCGCCTGCGCCATCGGCCGGAAGGCCTGGTGCGCCTGCAGATGGATGGTCGGGCAGCGGAATGCGTTCTGGAAGGCCGCGAGGTTGTGCGCCTCCAGCACGATCAGCTGGCTCATGCCGGCCGACTCCAGCCACTGCGCGATGTAGCGCAGGCCCAGCGGGTCGAAGGGCTTGGTGCGGGCATCCTTGCGCGCATAGGCGAGGTAGGGAACCACCGCGGTCACGCGCGCGGCGCCATGGTCCTTCAGCGCGCCGATGAAGATCAGCAGGCGGCAGAGCTTGTCGTGGGGACTCAGCCGCGGACCGCCGTGCAGGCTCAGCAGCACATAGGCGTCGGCACCGCGCGGGTCGACCAGCGGGCGCAGCTTGCACTCGCCGTCCTCGAACACGCGCTCCTCGTGCGGCGAGAGCGGCACGGCCAGCGCATCGGCCAGCGCGCGCGCGAAGGCATCGGCGGGTTCGAGGGAAAAGAGGAGCATCGGCGAGCCTCCCTGAACTGCGCGGGCCCCCGCCGTCCGCCCTCAGAGCACCTCGATCGCCAATGCGATGCCCTGCCCACCGCCGATGCACAGCGTGACGATGCCGCGCCGCAGGCCGTCGCGCTTCATCGAATGGATGAGCCGCGTCGTCAGCACCGCGCCGGTGGCGCCGATCGGGTGGCCGTGGGCGATGGCGCCGCCCTCCACATTGACCAGCTCCGGCGCGAAACCCAGTTCGCGCAGGCAGGCCAGCGTGATGGCGGCGAAGGCCTCGTTGATCTCCACGCGCTGGACCTCGCCCACCGTCCATCCGGCGCGCGCCAGCGCCTGCCGCACGGCCGGCACCGGCCCCAGGCCGAAGAAGCCGGGCTCCACGGCACTGACCCCGTAGGACACCAGCCGCGCCATCGGCTTGAGGAAGTTCTTCTCGGCCCACTGATGCTCGGCCACGAGCATCGCCGCGGCGCCCGAGTTCAGGCCCGGCGCGCTGCCGGCGGTGATGGTGCCGTCCTTGCGGAAGGCGGGCTTGAGCCGCGCCAGCGACTCGGCCGTGGTCTCGGGCCGGTTGTGCTCGTCCTTGGCGAAGCGCTCGGTGCCCTTGCGCGTCGGCACCTCGACCGCCGCGATCTCCTCCTCGAAGCGGCCGGCAGCCTGCGCCGCCGCGAAGCGCTCCTGCGAGCGCAGGGCCCAGCGGTCCTGGTCCTCGCGCGTGATGCCGCGGGCCTCCACCAGGTCCTCGGTGTGCCAGCCCGAATGCTGGCCGCTGAACGCGTCGTTGAGGCCGTCGTGCAGCATGCTGTCGAAGAAGGTCACGTCGCCCATGCGCGCGCCCCAGCGCCCCTGCGGCAGCAGGTAGGGCGCGCGGTCCATGTTCTCCATGCCGCCGGCGATGGCGCAGTCGACCATGCCGGCGCCGACCTCCAGCGCCGCGCTGACGATCGCCTGGGCACCCGATCCGCACACGCGGTTGACCGTCAGCGCGGGCACCTCGACCGGCAGGCCGGCGGCGATGCCGGCCTGGCGCGCCGGGTTCATCTTCCCCCCCGCCTGGATGACGTTGCCCATCACCAGCGTCTGCACCTTGTCGGCGGGCAGGCCGGACAGGCGCAGCGCCTCGCGCACGACCACCGCGCCCAGGTCGGGTGCGGGCACCTCCTTGAGGCTGCCGCCGTAAGTGCCGATGGCGGTGCGCACCGGGTGACAAAGAACGATGTCGCGCTGGGTCATGGAATCACTCCTCGTATCGAGATACACAGAGGCTAGGCGCATGCCGTGGCCGGCGCATTGACGCTCATCAACTCGCCCGCCGGGCCTCGATGTAGGCGAGCACGTCCGCGAGGCAGACCAGGCGGGCGTAGTCCGACTCCGGGACCTCGAAGCCGAAGCGCGCGCCCAGCGCCATCAGGAAGTTGAGCCAGTCCATCGAATCCAGGTCGACCTGGCGGCGCAGCGGACGCCGCCAGTCGATCTCCGCGGGTTCGATCTCGGGCGCGATCGTGCGCAGGAGCGCGAGCACCGTGTCGGCCATGGCCTGGCGATCTTCATTCATGGGCTTCACCTTCCTCGGGCATGCCGGCGCCCGTCCGTGCCGCCAGCGCCTGCGGCTCCTGCAGCAGCTCGCGCAGCTCGGCGAGGAACAGCGCGCCGCGATGTCCGTCCGACACCCGATGGTCGGCGGCCAGCGTGGCGCAGACCACCGGCAGGAGCGCGATGGCGCCGTCCGCCCGCGCCCACGGACGCATGGCGATCCGGCCCAGGCCCACGAGCGCGACTTGGGGCGGATAGATCACGCCATACACGGCCTCCACGCCCTGGTCGCCGAGATTGGTGACCGTGATCGTCGGGTCGGACATCTCGGAGCTGCGCAGCGAGCCGGCGCGCGCGCGCCCCACCAGGTCGTTCAGGTCGCGCATCAGCTGCTCCAGCGACTTGCCGCCCACGTCGTGGATGGCCGGCGCCACCAGCCCTCCGCCACGCAGCGAGATCGCCACGCCCGCATGCACGGCGGCGGCGGGCACGAAGACCCCTTCGCGATGGAAGCCGTTGAGCTCCGGCGTGCGCCGCAGCGCGGCGGCCACCGCCTTGAGCATCAGCACCGCCGCGAGCATGCGCTCGGCGATGGGCACGCCCTCGTTGCGCTGCTGCAGCCAGGCCAGCGCGTTCGCCATCGGGATCGACTCCGACAGGTAGTAGTGCGGAATCTCGCGCTTGGAGCGGCTCATGGCCGCCGCGATCGCCTTACGCATCGCCTGGCTGCGATCGGCGGTGGATGGCGCGCCGGCGCTCGCGCTTGCCGCCGCCTCGACGTCCGCCAGCGTGACCGAGCCCTGGACCCCGGTGCCCGCCACCGTGTCGGCGTCGATGCCCAACTCGCGCGCGCGCCGGCGCGCGGCGGGCGACACCGCCCTGCGCGGCGC
>NZ_JBFTPS010000036.1:0-72824 GCF_056398605.1 Variovorax sp. 01T432 | reverse complement strand
GTCGATCAAGGCCAGCAACGCTATGAAGAGCAGCAGCGCGAGCGATCTATCGCCGCACTCAAGCGCCGCGCCGCCGCGCTTGGCTTCCAGATCACTCAGACGCCGGTTGTCGCATGAATGCCCGCGTCTTCAGTTTTGTTTCTTGAGAGCTTAACAGTCTATGCGGCGGCAATGAAGGGCAGGCAGGCGCTTGTCGCCGCGCCGACAGGCGTCGCTGGAGGGGAGGTCTTCACCCACGAGCAGTACGAACAAGCACTGGCTCGGGCCCGAACTCAACCCGCCGCCGACGCCGTGGCCCTGATGAAGAGCATCATCGGCTTGTCCAACTGGAGCGAGCTGCAGCACAACGCGACACGGTGGCCATGCTAGCCGCGGCGGCCAACTTCATTCCGGTCTACGGCCAGATCCTCTCGGCGGTGATCACGCTGGCCTTCTGCCTCCAGAGCCAGTCTGAGAGTTCATCTCGCACGGATTACTGTGGAGAGCGGGAGTATGGAGAAGCGCGTATGGCTCGCTGTCGTGCACCGCTTCGCAGATGCCCTGAATTGCCGCGTCCAGGTCAAGAGCTGGCCCCCGCACGGGTCCGCATTTCGAATTTGGCTCCCTCTTTCGTCCTCCACCAAGCCTGAGGTGAGAGTGCTCTCTGTCATGAAGCATCGACTGCGGGCTATCTACTTTCGGTCGCGGACAGGCCTGTATCGTCTGCTCGGCGCGAAGCTAGCGACGCCACTGCGCCGCGTGATGCAGACGGCCTATTGCTCGTGCGGTCAACATCTTGGCGATTCGAATTACTGCGCCTACGGCTCCGGCACGCTTCTCCGCCCGGGCCTCTGCCGTCGATGGTCAGTGGCGCCCCACGACGGCACAACGATAGTGGAGATCATCGCAACAAACGAAACTGAGGCCATCAGTTAAGCGCCTCGGGGGAAATGAGGCGTTCGCTATGGGCGCCGAGGTAGACCATGGGCGTCACGGTGGCGGAGGTCACCTGGATGGCCAAGAACTGGCGCTTTGCATATCGCCGATGCCCCCGCTGTCACGTTCTTGATCTGCCGCTTGAACTTCGGCTGATTCGCCGTAAGTTCGGCAGTTCGGGCGATTTGATCCTGACTGATAATGAAATGATGTTGTCGGCTGAAGGGTGTGACGTCGTCAGCTGTGGTCATCAAGTTCCGTCGGTGATGAGACGAGGGGTGGACAGTACTTCCGCTGAGCCTCCGACGCTCCAGAAGTCGGATCGTCTGCCGAATGCAGCGGTACCCTGTCAGATTTCGTAGGACGTTGGCGTCCAGGAACGCGGCCAACGCGGTGCGTTCCTCCATCGGAGGATTGAAGCATCCCGCCACACTCGCGTGAATATGCAGCTCTTCATGGTTCCGGAAGGAGACTCGCCGGGCTCCTCAAAACGCCGCGCAAAACCTCAGCACATCCTCGCCATACGCTTCCAGCTTCTTGCTCCCGATGCCGCTGATGCCTTGCAGGTCTTCCAGCGTGGCCGGCGCGCGCTCGGCGATGGCGGCCAGTGTCGCGTCATGGAAGATCACGTAGGCCGGCAGGTTGTGCTCGCGCGCGACCTCGGCGCGCCAGCCCTTGAGCGCGGCGAAGCGCGCCTGGCCGCGCGTGTCGAGCGTGGCGGCCGCGGGCGAGGGCGCGCCGCGCGAGGCCTTCTCGCGCCGGGGCTTGCGATCGGCCGGCGACGACACCGATTCGCGCAGCATCACCTTCGTCTCGCCCTTGAGCACCGCGCGCGAGCCGTCGGTGAGCTGCAGCGTGTTGTAGGCCTGCGCGTCGACCGCGAGCGCGCCGGTCGCGATCAGCTGGCGCAGCACGCCGCGCAGCTGCACCTCGCTGAACTCGCTGCCGATGCCGAAGGTGCTGAGCGAGGCATGCCCGAACTGCGTAATCTTCTCGGTCGTCCTGCCGCGCAGGATGTCCATGATGTGGCCCGCGCCGAAGCTGATCCCGCTCTGCTGCTGCACCCGGTAGATGGTCGAGAGCAGCTTGCGCGCCGCATCCGTCCCGTCCCACACCTGGGGCGGTGTGAGGCAGTTGTCGCAATTGCCGCAAGGCGTGCTGTGCTCGCCGAAATATCCCAGCAGCCGCACGCGCCGGCAGTCGCTCGCCTCGGCCAGCGACAGCAGCGCATCGAGCTTGCCGCGCATCACCTGCTTGAAGTCCTCGCCGGCCGGGCTCTCGTCGATCATCCGGCGCTGGTTGACCACGTCCTGCAGGCCATAGGCCATCCAGGCGTGGGCGGGCGCGCCGTCGCGGCCGCCGCGACCGGTCTCCTGGTAGTAGCCCTCGATGTTCTTCGGCATGTCCAGGTGCGCGACAAAGCGCACGTCCGGCTTGTCGATGCCCATGCCGAAGGCGATGGTCGCGACCACCACGATGCCCTCGTCGCGCAGAAAACGGTCCTGGTTCCTCTGCCGCACCGAAGCATCCAGGCCCGCGTGATAGGGCAGGGCGTTGACGCCGGCGTCGCACAGCGTGACCGCCACCTCCTCCACGCGCTTCCGCGACTGGCAATAGACCACGCCCGCATCCCCCTCGTGCTCGCGCTCGATGAAGCGCAGCAGCTGCGTCACCGCCTCCTTCTTCTCGACGATGGTATAGCGGATGTTGGGCCGGTCGAAGCTGGAGACGAATTGCCGGGCCTCCTCCAGCTGCAGCCGCTCGACGATGTCGGCGCGCGTCAGCGCATCGGCCGTGGCGGTGAGGGCGATGCGCGGCACGCCGGCATAGCGCTCGTGCAACACCGTCAGCGCCCGGTACTCGGGCCGGAAGTCGTGGCCCCACTGGCTCACGCAATGCGCCTCGTCGATCGCGAAGAGCGCGAGCTTACCGCGCTCCCTGAGCGAGTCGAGCTGCGAAAGGAAGCGCGGCGTCGTCACGCGCTCGGGCGCGGCATAGAGCAGGGTGATCTCGCCGCGCAGCATGCGGCGCTCCACGTCTTGGGTCTGCTCCCAGTCGAGCGTGGAATTGAGGAAGGCGGCATCGACACCGGCCTCGTGCAGCGCGCCGACCTGGTCGTGCATCAGCGCGATCAGGGGCGACACCACCACCGTCACGCCATGGCCCGCCCGCTGGCGTGCGATGGCCGGGATCTGATAGCAGAGGGATTTGCCGCCGCCCGTGGGCATCAGTACTAGCGCATCGCCGCCGGCTACGACGTGGTCGACGATCGCCTGCTGGGGCCCTCGGAAGCGTGGGTAGCCGAAGACCTCGTTGAGGATCAGCTCGGGCGCGGTAGCAAGGGATTCGGAAGCCTGGGTGGACAAGGGATGCGCGTGCTGGAACACGATTTCTGATGAGGTGGGGGCGTCGCGCGCACCTCCCGTGCGCGTCGCAGCCATTGTCTCCGAAGCCGACTTCGCCCGGGCGCGCGGGGCTTCGCGAACGCGGACCGGCATGGCCGCGCCGTGGCCGTAGCCTTCGGTCTCCACCCCCTCGTGCGCCGCCATTCACCCGAGCGCGCCCCGACGTGTCCGAGAAGACCGAAAGCCGACGCCGCAGAAGCTCGAGAGGGCGCGCAAGAACGGCCAGACAGTCGCCGCCCTGACGGCCTTCGCCAGCGTGCTGCCGGCACTCGCGTTCGCCTCGGGCTGGATGGCCGATCGGCTCAAGGGCATGCTGAGCATCGCGCTGTCGTCCGTGCCTTCGGCCCAGCCGCAACAGTGGATGACGGGCCTGGCGATGCAGTTCTTTCTCCTGGCGCTCTGCCTGGTCCTGCCGCTGACGGCAGTGTCGGTGCTCGGCGGCATCGTGGGCATGGGGATGCAGGTCGGCCTGCGCATCAGCTTCAAGGCGCTCACGCCGACGTTCAACTCGCTCAACCCGGCCAACGGCATCAAGAAGGGGGGGGCCTGGAAGTCGCTGCTGGAGGGGCTGCAGCTGCGGACCAGCGTCATCGCCGTGCTGGTGGCGTACGAGCTTCGGCCGCCCGCCTAGTACCGCTCGCTCTACAGCTACATGGTGGCGAACCTGGCCGATCCGACGCTGACGGTGTGTGCCCTGGCCGCGCGCGCGGGCGTGACCGAACGCGCCCTGCAGTCCGCCTTCAAGGCCTACCTGGGCAGGACGCCGTCGGAACTCAGGCATGGTGCCCGGCTGGCGCGGGGCCGCCTGGACATGCTCGACGATACGGGCCGAGCGGTCTCGGCCACCGAGGTCGGCCGCCGCAGGGGAATCTCGCGCCTGTCGAAGCCTCTCTCCGCGAGTTGATAGCCTCGACCCTGGCGCACCCCCGGATCTACCCCTAGGTGTCGGACGATCTCAGCCCGCCGCTTGGTGGCCATCAGCAAGCCGTGATCCGGTGGCGCAAGATTGGCATGGCCCTTGCTCATACTCCGCCGCTTTCCTGCTTCGCCTATCCTGTCTAGACAGCTTCTGGTGCACGGTCTGCCGACCGCGCACCAGGGGCGTGCATCACCGCCTCCTCATTGAGGCGACTGTCTGGGGTTAACCTGTATATACAGGGTCGGCGCGGAGGAAGAAACTCGGCGCCGCTGAGGGCTGACGGTGGGCAGCGCGGCGAGCCGGACATTTTTGAAACACAACAGGAGAACCTTGATGGTCAAGACGGTCGGAAAAATCGCCTCGCTGGTCGCGGCGGGTGTGTGCTTCGCGGGCATGGCGGCAAGCGCCGGCGCCCAGGAAACCAAGATCGTGCTCGGCATGTCCGGCTGGACCGGCTTCGCGCCGCTCACGCTGGCCGACAAGGCCGGCATCTTCAAGAAGAACGGCCTGGACGTCGAACTCAAGATGATCCCGCAGAAGGACCGCCACCTGGCGCTGGCCTCCGGCTCGATCCAGTGCGCGGCCACCACGGTCGAGACGCACGTGGCATGGAACGCCAACGGCGTGCCCATCGTGCAGATTTTCCAGATGGACAAGTCCTACGGCGCCGACGGCCTGGCCGTGCGCAACGACATCAAGGGCTTCGCGGACCTGAAGGGCAAGGCCATCGGCGTCAGCGCGCCCGGCACCTCGCCCTACTTCGGTCTGGCCTGGATGCTCAACAAGAACGGCATGACGATGAAGGACGTGAAGCTGGTCTCGCTCGAGCCCCAGCCCGCCGCCCAGGCTTTCGTCGCCGGCCAGAACGACGCCGCGATGACCTACGAGCCCTACCTCTCGACCGTGCGCGCCAACCCGAGCGCCGGAAAGATCCTCGCCACCACGCTCGACTACCCGATGGTGATGGACACCGTCGGCTGCGCCCCCACCTGGCTCAAGACCAATGCCAAGGCGGCGCAGGCGCTGGCCAATTCGTACTTCGAGGCGCTCGACATGATCAAGGCCGATCCGGCCAAGTCCAACGAGATCATGGGCGCCGCGGTCAAGCAGACTGGCGAGCAGTTCGCCAAGTCCTCGGCCTACCTGCGCTGGTCGGACAAGGCGGGCAATCAGAAGTTCTTCGCCGAGGACATCCTGCCCTTCATGAAGGATGCGCAGGCGATCCTGCTGGAGGCCGGCGTCATCCGCAAGGTGCCGGACGACCTGGCCGCGACCTTCGACACGCGCTACATCAAGTAAGAGCCCGCCATGGACGCGACGCCCGTCATGAATTCATCCAAGCCGGTGAAAGAGCCAGCGAGTCTTGCCGGGCCGCTCGCGTCCGTGGCGCCGCCGCGGCAGCGCCGCGCGCTGGCGCCGCTCGAACCCGTCGGCGCCCGCGCGCGCTGGCTGCTGGGCCTTGGCTTCTTCGTGCTGTTCGTCGCCGTCTGGGCCTTCTTCACGCTCGGCGGCTTCGTGTCGCCGACCTTCCTGGCGAGCCCCGCCACGATGGTGAAGGAAGGCGTGCTGCTCTTCACCGAATACAACTTCCTCCACGACATCGGCATGACCGTGTGGCGGGTGTTCGGCGGCTTCGTGCTGGCCGCCATCGTCGCGGTGCCGCTGGGCATCGCAATGGGCACGTGGAAGAGTGTCGAGGCCTTCTTCGAGCCCTTCGTCTCCTTCTGCCGCTATCTGCCGGCCTCGGCCTTCATTCCGCTTCTGATCCTGTGGGCCGGCATCGGCGAGGCGCAGAAGCTGCTGGTGATCTTCATCGGCTCGGTGTTCCAGGTCACGCTGATGGTGGCCGTCACCGTCGGCGGCGCCCGGCGCGACCTGGTCGAGGCGGCCTACACGCTGGGCGCGAGCAGCCGCGGCATCGTCGCGCGCGTGCTGATCCCCGGCGCGGCGCCGGGCATCGCCGAAACGCTGCGGCTGGTGCTGGGCTGGGCCTGGACCTACGTGATCGTGGCGGAGCTCATCGGCTCGTCCTCGGGCATCGGCCACATGATCACCGACAGCCAGGCGCTGCTCAACACCGGGCAGATCATCTTCGGGATCATCGTGATCGGGATCATCGGGCTCATCTCGGACTTCGCATTCAAGGCACTCAACCGCCGCCTCTTCGCGTGGAGCACGCTGTGAACAGCCAACTGTCCATCCGCGGCGTGTCCCGCACCTTCACCGGCACCAAGGGCCAGCGCACGCAGGCGCTGCTGCCCATCGACTTCGAGGTGCGGGAGAACGATTTCGTGACCATCCTCGGCCCCTCGGGCTGCGGCAAGTCGACGCTGCTGCGCATCGTGGCGGGGCTCGACTATCCGAGCGAAGGCCGCGTGCTGCTCGACGGCCAGACCATCGAGGGCCCGGGCGCCGACCGGGGCGTAGTGTTCCAGAGCTACACGCTCTTCCCCTGGCTCACCATCGCGCAGAACATCCGCTTCGGCCTGCGCGAGCGCGGCATGAGCGAGGCCGACCAGAAGGAGCGCAGCGACTACTTCATCGCCAAGGTCGGCCTGCGCGGCTTCGAGAACCACTACCCCAAGCAGCTGTCGGGCGGCATGCAGCAGCGCACCGCCATCGCGCGCGCGCTCGCCAACGACCCGAAGATGCTGCTGCTCGACGAGCCCTTCGGCGCGCTCGACAACCAGACGCGCGTGCTGATGCAGGAGCTGCTGCTGGGCATCTGGGAGTCGGCCCGCAAGACGGTGCTGTTCGTCACGCACGACATCGACGAAGCCATCTTCATGGCCAATCGCGTGGCGGTGTTCAGCGCGAGGCCGGGCCGCATCAAGACCGAGATCGCGGTCGACTTCCCGCATCCGCGCCACTACACGATCAAGACCTCGCCGCAGTTCATGGAAATCAAGGCCCGGCTGACGGAGGAAATCCGCGCCGAGTCCATGGCATCGGCGGACCACTGACATGAGTGCCGTCCCCCTTCGCAAAGCCGGCGACGCGCGCAAGGCCGCGAGCCCGGCCCAGCCCGCGATGGCCCTGTACGAGCAGGTCAAGGCCTTCATCACGCACAAGATCCAGGACGGCTCCTGGCCGGCGGGCCACCGCCTGCCGTCGGAGAGCGAACTCGTCGCGCAGTTCGGCATCGCGCGCATGACGGTCAACCGCGCGCTGCGCGAGCTGGTGGAGCAGGGCCGCATCGTGCGCGTGGCCGGCGTGGGCAGCTTCGTGGCCGAGAACAAGCCGCAATCGACCCTGCTTCAGATCGCCAACATCGCCAGCGAGATCCGCGTGCGCGGGCACGACTACCGCTGCGAGTTCCTGGTGGCCGAGCGCATCGCGGCCTCGCCCGACGTGGCGGTGTGGCTGGACCTGCGGCCCGGCGAATCGGTCTTCCACACGGTGTGCCTGCATCTGGAGAACGAGATCCCGGTGCAGCTCGAAGACCGCTACGTCAATCCGCGCGTAGTACCGGCCTTCCTGGACCAGGACTTCTCCACCATCTCGCCCAGCGAGTACCTGGTGCGCAACGTGCCCTTCGACCAGATCGAGCATGTGGTCGATGCCGTGCTGCCGACCGCCGAGCAGGCCGAGCGCCTGGCCATGCCGGTCACTGACCCGTGCCTGCTGTTGACGCGCCGGACCTGGACGCGCACGCAGCCCGTGACGATGGTGCGCTGCCTGCACCCCGCCTCGCGCTACCGGCTGGGCAGCCGCTTCCGCGCCGACGGCAATCCTTCGTTCGGCTAGTCCGCGCGCCACCGATTCGAGCGAGATCAGCTTTGCGACGCAGCCCCTTGTATAGACAGGATCAACCCATGGACAACACATCCCTCGCAGCCACCGCGCCGATCGTGCTGACGCCCGGCGAAGTCGATCTGGCCAGCTTGCGCCGGATCCACGCCGGCGGCGCGCCGATCGCACTGCACTCGTCGGCGCGCGCCGGTCTTCTGGCGGCCCAGGCCACCGTGCGCCGCATCGTGGACGCGGGCGAGGTGGTCTACGGCATCAACACCGGCTTCGGCAAGCTGGCGCAGACCATCATTCCCCATGCGCGCCTGGCGGAGCTCCAGCGCAACCTCGTGCTCTCGCACAGCGCCGGCACGGGCGAGCCGCTCGCGGCCGGGGTGGTGCGGCTGGTGCTCGCGACCAAGGCCGTGAGCCTGGCGCGCGGGCACTCCGGCGTGCGGCCCGAGATCGTCGATGCGCTTCTGGCGCTGTGCAACGCCGGCATGCTGCCGCGCATTCCGTCCAAGGGCTCGGTCGGCGCCTCGGGCGATCTGGCGCCGCTGGCGCACCTGGCCTGCGTGCTGATCGGCGAGGGCGAGGCCACGACGCCGGAGGGCGAGATCATCGGCGGCGCGGAGGCGCTGCGCCGCGTCGGCTTCGTGCCCTTCGTGCTGGGCCCGAAGGAAGGGCTGGCGCTGCTCAACGGCACGCAGGTCTCGACCGCGCTCTCGCTGGCCGGCCTGTTCGGCGCCGAGGACGTGTTCGCCGCGGCGCTGATGGCGGGCGCGCTGTCGCTGGAGGCGATCCAGGGCTCGATCAAGCCGTTCGATGCGCGCATCCACGCCGCGCGCGGCCAGCCGGGCCAGATCGCGGTGGCCGCCGCCGTGCGCGCGCTGCTCGAAGGCAGCGAGATCATCCCTTCGCACGCCGATTGCGGCCGCGTGCAGGACCCGTATTCGGTGCGTTGCATACCGCAGGTGATGGGCGCCTGCCTCGACAACCTCGCGCATGCCGCGCGCGTGCTGTGCATCGAGGCCAATGCCGCCTCCGACAACCCCCTGGTATTCGACAACGGAGACGTGATCTCGGGCGGCAACTTCCACGCCGAGCCGGTGGCTTTCGCGGCCGACATCATCGCGCTGGCGGTGAGCGAGATCGGCGCCATCTCGGAACGCCGCATGGCGCTGCTGCTCGACAGCGGGCTCTCGGGGCTGGCGCCTTTCCTGGTGCGCGACGGCGGCGTCAACTCCGGCTTCATGATCGCGCAGGTCACGGCCGCGGCGCTGGCATCGGAGAACAAGTCGCTTGCGCATCCGGCGAGCGTCGACAGCCTGCCGACATCCGCCAACCAGGAGGACCATGTGTCGATGGCCACCTTCGCCGGACGCCGGCTGGCCGACATGGTCGAGAACACCGCCGTGGTCGTCGGCATCGAGGCCATGGCGGCGGCGCAGGGCATCGAACTCAAGCGCGGCCCGAAATCCTCCCCGCTGCTCGAAGCCGAATTCGCCGCCATCCGCGAGCGCGTCGCCTTCATCGAGCAGGACCGCTTCCTCGCGCCCTCCATCGAGGCCATGCGCCAGTGGGCGCGCCAGGGCCGCTGGCCCGAGCCCGTGCAGGCGATCCTGCCGAGCCATTCCTGAAATCACTGTCGAAAGGACTCCGCCATGAACGCACCCGACAAATTCCTCGCTCCCAAGTCCGACCCCCGCCATGACCCGAGCCGGGTGATCCGCGCTCCGCGCGGCAGCACGCTGAGCTGCAGGAGCTGGCTCACCGAAGCGCCGTTTCGCATGCTGCAGAACAACCTCGATCCCGAGGTGGCCGAGCGTCCGCAGGACCTGGTGGTCTACGGCGGCATCGGCCGCGCCGCGCGCGACTGGGCCTGCTTCGACCAGATCCTGGCGAGCCTGAAGGAACTGAAGGACGACGAGACGCTGCTGGTGCAGTCGGGCAAGCCGGTGGGCGTGTTCAGGACGCACGAGAACGCGCCGCGCGTGCTGATCGCGAACTCGAACCTCGTGCCCAAGTGGGCGACCTGGGAGCACTTCAGCGAGCTCGACCGCAAGGGCCTCATGATGTACGGCCAGATGACGGCCGGCAGCTGGATCTACATCGGCAGCCAGGGCATCGTGCAAGGCACCTTCGAGACCTTCGTCGAGGCCGGCCGCCAGCACTACAACGACGATCTCTCGGGCAAGTGGATCCTCACCGCCGGCCTCGGCGGCATGGGCGGCGCGCAGCCGCTGGCCGCCACGCTGGCCGGCGCGGCCTCGCTCAACATCGAGTGCCAGCAGGCCAGTATCGACTTCCGCCTGCGCACGCGCTACCTCGACAAGCAGGCCAAGGACATCGACGAGGCGCTGGCGCTCATCCGGCATCACACCGAACGCAAGGAGGCGGTGTCGATCGGCCTGCTGGGCAACGCCGCCGAGGTGCTGCCGGAACTGGTCAGGCGCGCGAAGGCGGGCGGCATCAAGCCCGACCTCGTGACCGACCAGACCTCCGCGCACGACCTCGCCAGCGGCTACCTGCCGCTGGGCTGGACGCTCGCGCGCTGGGAAGCCGCCAAGGCCGACGCCACGCAGCATCCGACCCTGCGCCAGGCGGCGGCGAAGTCATGCGCCGTGCACGTGCAGGCCATGCTCGACTTCCAGGCGATGGGCATTCCGACCGTGGACTACGGCAACAACATCCGCCAGGTGGCCTTCGACGAAGGCGTGAAGAATGCCTTCGACTTCCCCGGCTTCGTGCCGGCCTACATCCGGCCGCTCTTCTGCGAGGGCAAGGGGCCGTTCCGCTGGGTCGCGCTCTCGGGCGATCCCGAGGACATCTACAAGACCGACGCCAAGATCAAGGAACTCTTTCCGGAGAACACGCATACGCACCGCTGGCTGGACATGGCGCGCGAGCGCATCGCCTTCCAGGGTCTGCCGGCGCGCATCTGCTGGCTCGGCCTCGGCGAGCGCCACCGGGCGGGCCTGGCGTTCAACGAGATGGTGAAGTCCGGCGAGTTGAAGGCCCCGATCGTCATCGGCCGCGACCACCTGGACACCGGCTCGGTCGCCAGCCCCAACCGCGAGACCGAATCCATGAAGGACGGCAGCGATGCGGTGTCCGACTGGCCGCTGCTCAACGCGCTGCTCAACACCGCGGGCGGCGCGACCTGGGTCAGCCTGCACCACGGCGGCGGGGTCGGCATGGGCTATTCGCAGCATTCGGGCGTGGTGATCGTCTGCGACGGCACCGACGCGGCGGCCAGGCGCATCGAGCGCGTCCTGTGGAACGACCCGGCCACCGGCGTGATGCGCCATGCGGATGCCGGCTACGAGGCCGCGATCGCCGCGGCGAAGAAGCACGCCCTCAACCTCCCCATGATCAACAAGGCTTGACGCACATGTCCGAGATTTACCTTCACTATCTGAACCACCCCGACGTCCAGGCACTGGCGATGACCGATGCCGAGATCATCGCGGCGGTCGAGGACGGGCTGCTGGCACAAGGCCGCGGCGAGACCACCATCGAGCCGCGCATGCACTTGGTGCCGGAGAAGGACTACCCCGGCCACTTCAACGTGCTGCGCGGCTACGTGCGCCCGCTCGGCGTGGCCGGCGTGAAGGTGGTGGGCGACTTCTATCGCAACTACCAGGTCGGACTGCCCTCGGAGCTGGCGATCCTGAACCTGTTCGATCCGAAGACGGGCGTGCCGGTCGCCATCATCGATGCCTCCGACATTACCGATATGCGCACCGGCGCCGTGACGGCCATCGGCGCGAAGCACCTGGCGCGCAAGGATTCGAAGATCCTCGGCCACATCGGCGCGCGCGGCACCTCCTACTGGAACGTGCGCCTGCTCCATTCGATCTTCAAGTTCGACGAGATCCGCGTGCACTCGCGGCGCCCCGAGAGCCGCAATGAATTCGCGCAGCGGCTGGAGCGTGACCTGGGCATGAAGATCACGGTGACGGATGATTGGGAGTCCTGTGTTCGCGGCGCCGACATCGTGGTCGAGGCCTCGCGGCTGGAGAAGCCCGAGCCGATGCTCAAGACCGAGTGGATCAAGAAGGGCGCCTGCGTCATTCCCTACGGGACGATGAGCGCGGTCGAACTGTCGCTGACCGACATCATGTCCAAGATGGTGATGGACGACTGGGGCCAGGCCAAGGCCGGTCCGTTCGGCGCGCTGCGCGCGCATGTCGACAGCGGCCGGCTGTCGGAGAAGACGCTCCACGCCGAGCTCGGACAGATCGTGGCCGGCCTGAAGCCCGGCCGCGAGAGCGAGGACGAGACCAATCTCTTCTGGCATCGCGGCCTGTCGCTGTCGGACATCGCGCTCGGCGCGGCCATGCTCGCGAAGGCGAAGAGCATGGGCCTCGGGCAGCAGCTGCGCTTCCGCTGAACGCGACCCGCGGGAGCCTGCCTTGACGCTCGTTGCCAATGCGCGGATGTACTCCGCCACCGCGTCGGCCCATGCCGACTGGAAGCGGCTCTTCGCCTGGGTGCTCGAGCGCGCGGGTCTCGGCTGGGAAGTCATCGACCACGACGCGCCGGCGCCGCTGTCGGCGCTGTGGGCGCGCGAGGACCTGGGCCTCGCGATGATGTGCGGGCTGCCGTTCTCCCAGCGCGCGACGCGGCCCGTGCTGGTGGCCGCGCCACTGCCCTCGCCGGCGCGCTATGGCGGCAGGCCGGTCTATTTCACCGACATCGTGGTGCGCGCCGACTCGGCCTGTCAGCGCCTGGAAGACAGCTTCGGCGGTGTCGTCGGCTACACGCTCGCCGACTCGATGTCCGGCGGCGTGGCGCTGCGCCATCATCTCGCGCCGTATCGCGCGACGCGCTCTTCGCGGCTCTACCGCGCGGCCGTCGGCAATCTCATTCACGCGCGCGGCGTGATCGAGGCGCTGGCCGCGGGGACCATCGACGTCGGTCCGCTCGACAGTTACTACCACGACCTGCTGCGTCGCAACGAGCCGGCGCTCGCGGCGCAGGTGCGCGTCATCGCCAGCACGCAGGCCATGCCGATCCCGCCGCTGGTGGCGACCGCGGCGTTGACGCCCGATGAACTCGCGCGCCTGCGCGACGCGCTGCGCGCGGTGGCGAGCGCGCCGGAACTCGGCGCCGTCACGGAACGCTTGTTGCTTGCCGGGTTCGTCGTACCCGACGTCGCGGATTACGACCTGCTCGCCGCGATCGCCCTGCATGCCATTCCACCCTTCGAGGAACTTTGATGAAGCGTCTTGCCTTCCTGTTGACCGTTCTGTTGACCGCCGCACCCTTCGCGGCCCACGCGCAGACCTATCCGGCCAAGCCGGTCCATCTGGTCGTGCCCTTCGCGCCCGGCGGCCCGGCCGACGTGCTGGGCCGCGTGCTGGGCCAGGACCTCTCCGACACCCTGGGCCAGCCCTTCGTGGTCGACAACAGGGTCGGCGCGGCCGGCAACATCGGCGTCGACCTGATCGCCAAGGCCGCGCCCGACGGCTACACGCTGGGGATCGTGCCGGCCGGCAACATCGCGGTGAATCCGAGCCTCTTTCCTTCGCTGCCATACAAGGCCGGCGACCTCCAGCCGATCGCGATGCTCGGCACGGTCGAGAACGTGCTGGTCGTAAACAACGAAGTGCCCGCGAAGAACCTGCAGGAACTGCTGGCGCTGGCGAAGAAGAAGCCGGGCACGCTGAGCTTCGCCTCGCCCGGCGCGGGCAGCCAGGCCCACCTGGCTGGGGAACTCATGGCGCTCGACGCCGGCGTCCAGCTGATCCACGTCCCCTACAAGGGCATCGGCCCGGCGCTCAATGACGTGATCGGCGGCCAGGTGACGATGATGTTCGGCGCGATGTCCGCCGTGCTCCCGCAGATCAAGGCCGGCAAGCTGCGCGCGCTCGGTGTCGCGAGCCTCCGGCGCTCCGCCGCCTTGCCGGAGTTGCCGACCATCGCCGAGCAGGGGCTGCCGAAATTCGAGGCGGTTTCCTGGTACGCGCTCATGGCGCCGACCGGCACGCCCGCGGCCATCATCGACAAGCTCAACGCCGAAAGCGCGCGCATGCTCGCCAAGCCGGCCATGAAGGATAAGTTCACGGCACTGGGCATGGAGCCCGGCGGCGGCAAGCCGCGGGAGCTCGCCGCCAGGATTGAGGCGGAAAGTGTTCGTTGGGGCGAAGTGATCCGGAAGCGGGGCATCAAGCCGGAATAATCGGAGAAATGGCATTACGGAATTTCTCACGCAAGACCCTCCCCGAAACCCCATGGAAGAACGGGGGCGGCACCACACGGGAGATCGCCTCCTGGCCCGCGGGCGCGGCGCCGGGCGACTTCGGCTGGCGCGTCAGCATCGCGACCATCGCGGCGGCCGGCCCCTTCTCGGTGTTCGAGGGCGTGGACCGCACGATCATGCTGATCGACGGTGACGGCGTGCGGCTGCGTTCCGAGGATGGCGCCATCGATCACCCGCTCAACGTGCCGAATCTTCCCTTCGCATTCAGCGGCGATGCGGCGATCGATTGCACGCTGTTTGGCGGCGAATCGACCGATTTCAACGTGATGACGCGGCGCGGCGCATGGCGCGCCGATGTGCAGGTGATCCGTCGCGCAACTTCCATCGAGGCCTCGCCGCACGGCGTGCTGATGGCATTGCGCGGCGACTGGCATGTGAAGGTGGGCGGAGCGAAATGCCGCCAGGGCGACGGCGTGTGCTGGATCGACGAGCCACGCAGCTGGCAAGCCATGCCCACGGGTTCCGGCGCGCTGCTGATCGCGGTGCGCATCGTGCCCGCCTAGCTGCACAAGAACTCTTCAAGGACCCGAGACACGCATGAAACCCGCGAGTGAATATCCGTCCGCGGACGGCCTCTGGACCGGCCTCAAGCTCGCGCCCGGCGCGGCGCCCGATGCCCCGCTTGCCGCCGGCGCGGAGGCGGCGATCGTGGTGGCGCGGGGGACGATCCAGTGGATCGGCGAACCCGACGCCGTGCCGTCCGCTTTCGCCGGAGGGCCTCGTCACGAAGGCGGCGGCGCGCTCGTCACGCCGGGTCTGGTCGATTGCCACACGCATCTCGTCTACGGCGGCCAGCGCGCCAGCGAATTCGCGATGCGGCTCGCGGGCGCGAGCTACGAGGAGGTGGCGCGGGCCGGCGGCGGCATCGTGTCGTCCGTGCGGGCGACGCGTGAAGCCGACGAGGACACGCTGTTCGCGCAGGCCGCGCCCAGGCTGGAGCAGCTGCTCGCCGACGGCGTCTGCGCCATCGAGATCAAGTCCGGCTACGGGCTCGCGCTCGAACACGAGCGCAAGCAGCTGCGCGTCGCGCGGCGGCTGGGCGAGGCCTACGGCGTCACGGTGCGCACCACCTTCCTGGGCGCCCATGCCCTGCCGCCCGAATACGCGGGGCGCAGCGGGGACTACATCGAGCTTGTCTGCAAGAGCATGCTGCCGGCACTGGTGGCCGAGGGGCTGGTCGATGCCGTCGACGTGTTCTGCGAGCGCATCGCGTTCTCGCTGGAGGAGACCGAGCGCGTGTTCCTCGCCGCCGGCGCGCTCGGCCTGCCGGTCAAGCTGCATGCGGAGCAGCTCTCCGACATGGGCGGCGCGGCGCTGGCGGCGCGCCATGGGGCGCTGTCGTGCGACCACATCGAGCACCTGTCGGCGCAAGGCATCGCGGCCATGCGCGAAGCGGGGACGGTGGCGGTGCTGCTGCCGGGGGCCTACTACACGCTGCGGGACACGCACTTGCCGCCCATCGATGCGCTGCGCGCCGCGGGCGTGCCGATGGCCGTCTCCACCGATCACAACCCGGGGACCTCGCCCGTGCTGAGTCTGCTGCTGATGGTGAACATGGCTTGCACGCTGTT
The DNA here is from genome assembly GCF_056398605.1 of Variovorax sp. 01T432. Taxonomy (NCBI): domain Bacteria; kingdom Pseudomonadati; phylum Pseudomonadota; class Betaproteobacteria; order Burkholderiales; family Comamonadaceae; genus Variovorax; species Variovorax sp. 01T432. The sequence continues at coordinate 57,017 of NZ_JBFTPS010000036.1, read as the reverse complement.
CCGCCTCACGGTGCCGGAGGCGCTGGCGGGGGTGACCGTGCATGCGGCCAGGGCCCTGGGACTGCAGGATTCGCATGGGGTCATCCGGGTGGGGCTGCCCGCCAACTTCGTGTTGTGGAATGTGCGCGAGGCGGCGGAACTGGCCTATTGGTTCGGGCAGCGGCCCGTCAAGCGGATCGTCCGGCAGGGGCGGGTCGCGTCGTGAGCGCATCCCTCTTCGCGGCCAGCGCCTTGCTCCCCACGGGCTGGGCCTCCAATGTCCTGCTCGGCTGGAACGAGGCGGGCGAGCTGACGCAGGTGCGGCCGGACGCACGGCCGTCGGGCGACTCGCCGGTGGCCGGGGGCCCCGTCATTCCCGGCACGCCGAACCTCCACTCCCATGCCTTCCAGCGCGCCTTCGGCGGGCTCACCGAGTTCCGCGGCGCGGCGCAGGATAGCTTCTGGAGCTGGCGCACCCTGATGTACCGCTTCGCCGCGCGGCTCTCCCCCGAACAGGTGGAGGCGATCGCCACCTGGCTCTATGTCGAGATGCTCGAAGCCGGCTACACCGCCGTGTGCGAGTTCCACTACCTTCACCATGACATCGACGGCAAGCCTTACGCCGATGACGCGGAACTGGCGCTGGCATTGCTGCGCGCCGCGCGGCGCAGCGGCATCGGCCTCACGCTGCTGCCCGTGCTCTACCAGGCCAGCGGCTTCGGCGGCTTGCCGCCCGGCGAAGGGCAGCGCCGCTTCATCCGCTCGACCGATTCGATGCTGCGCCTGCTGGAGCGCCTGCGTCCCCTGTGCGAGGCGCAGGGCGGCCGGCTCGGTCTCGCGCCGCATTCGCTGCGCGCGGTGCCGCCCGCGGCCTTGCGCGAGGCGCTCGCGGGGCTGGATGCCATCGACGCGACCGCGCCCATCCACATTCACATCGCCGAGCAGACGGCGGAGGTCGATGCCTGTCTCGCGTGGAGCGGCCAGCGGCCCGTCGCGTGGCTGCTCGACCATGCGGCGGTCGACGCGCGATGGTGCCTGGTGCATGCCACGCACATGGACGCGGACGAATACCGCTGCGCCGCGGCGAGCGGCGCCGTCGCCGGCCTGTGCCCGACCACCGAGGCCAACCTGGGCGACGGCATCTTCGATCTCGGGGCCTGGCGCGCGGCGGCGGGCCACTGGGGCGTCGGTTCGGACAGCCATGCCTGCGTCAGCGCGGCGGAGGAACTGCTGATGCTCGAATACAGCCAGCGCCTGGCCACGCGCCAGCGCAACGTCGGCGCCGATGCGGCGCAGCCCTCCGTCGCGACCGCGATGACGCTCGCGGCGGCGAGCGGCGGCGCACGGGCTTCGGGCCGCGCGGTGGCCGGCCTGCAAGAAGGCCAGCAGGCCGACTTCGTCGTGCTCGATGCGCGGCATCCGGCGCTGCAAGGCCTGCCGGCCGTCGACATGCTCTCGGGCCATGTCTTCGCGAGCCATCGCACGAATGCCATCGACGCGGTGTGGGTGGCCGGACGCCCTGTCGTATCGGCCGGCCGCCACCCGCATCACGACAGCGCCGCGGCGGCCTTCGTCGCCGCGCGCGCACAATTGTTGAAACCATGAACTTCCAGACCACCGAGCCTCCTTTCCGCTTTCACCAGGGCACGCAGCCGCTGTTGATATCGATGCCGCATGTCGGCACGCACGTGCCCCCCGACCTGGCCGCGCGCCTGACCGACGAGGCGCGCCAGGTGCCCGACACCGACTGGCACCTGGAGCGGCTCTACGGCTTCGCCGAGGCGATGGGCGCATCGGTGCTCGCGGCCACGCATTCGCGCTACGTGATCGACCTCAACCGCCCGCCGGATGGCGCGAGCCTCTACCCCGGCCAGAGCGTGACCGGCCTGTGCCCGATCGACACCTTCGATTCCACGCCGGTCTACCGCGACCCGGCCGACCTGCCGGGCGAGCCGGAAGTCGCCGCGCGGCGCGATGCCATCTGGTACCCCTACCACCGCCAGCTCGAAGCCGAACTCGCCCGCCTGAAGGCGGCGCACGGCGCCGTGGTGCTGTGGGATGCGCATTCGATCCGCTCGGTGCTGCCGCGCTTCTTCGACGGCAAGCTGACCGATCTGAACTTCGGCAGCGCCAGGGGCGCGAGCTGCGATCCGGGGCTCTCCAGCGCATTGATGGCCATCGCCGATACCGTGCCGGGCCACACGGCGGTGTTGAATGGCCGCTTCACGGGCGGCCACATCACGCGGCAGCACGGCCACCCGGAGAAGGGCGTGCATGCCATCCAGCTCGAGATGACGCAGTGCAGCTACATGCGGGAAGCCCTGCCTTTCGAGTACCTGCCGGAAGTGGCGGGCCGCATCCAGCCTTACCTGCACCGCATGGTCGAGGCGGCGCTCGCCTTTGCCCTGGCGCAAGCGCGAGGCGCCACCAGGGCCTGATCCGGCGCCCATGCCCGCCCGGGATGGAGGGGCGGGGCGCGCTCCCTACAATCCGGGCCATGAAGCCCGTCGTCTATACCCGCGCCCAGCAACTGCCCGGCATCCTGGCCCAACGCATCGTCATCCTCGATGGCGCGATGGGCACGATGATCCAGCGCTTCAAGCTGACGGAGGCGCAATACCGCGGCGAGCGCTTCAAGGATTTTCCGCGCGACGTCAAGGGCAACAACGAGCTGCTCTCGCTGACGCGGCCGGATGTGATCCGCGACATCCATGAGGGCTACCTCGCCGCCGGCGCCGACCTGATCGAAACCAACACCTTCGGCGCGACCCGCATCGCGCAAGAGGACTACAAGATGGCCGATCTCGCCCGCGAGATGAACCTCGAATCCGCCCGGCTGGCGCGCGCGGCCTGCGACAAGTTCAGCACGCCGGACAAGCCGCGCTTCGTCGTCGGCGCCCTCGGCCCGACGCCCAAGACCGCGAGCATCAGCCCCGACGTCAACGACCCCGGCGCGCGCAACGTGAGCTTCGAGGAGCTGCGCGCCTCCTACTACGAGCAGGTCGAGGCGCTGGTCGAGGGCGGCGCCGACGTGCTGCTGGTCGAGACCATCTTCGACACGCTCAACGCCAAGGCCGCGCTGTTCGCGATCGACGAATACTTCGACAACAGCGGCGAGCGCCTGCCCCTGATCATCAGCGGCACCGTGACCGATGCCTCGGGCCGCATCCTCAGCGGCCAGACCGTGACGGCCTTCTGGCACAGCGTGCGGCACGCGCGGCCGATGGCCATCGGCCTCAACTGCGCGCTCGGCGCGGCCCTGATGCGCCCCTACATCCAGGAACTGGCGCGGGTGGCGGACGACACCTTCATCAGCTGCTACCCGAACGCCGGCCTGCCCAACCCGATGAGCGAGACCGGCTTCGACGAGACGCCGGCCGTGACCTCGCGCCTGCTGCACGAGTTCGCGGCCGAAGGGCTGGTCAACATCGTGGGCGGCTGCTGCGGCACGACGCCGGAGCACATCGCGGCCATCGGGCAGGCGGTGGCGCCGATCGCGGGGCGCGCGCTCCACCGCGCGGCCTTCTACAGCGAAGCGGCCTGACCGGGACGTCGGGCGGGCAGGACGGGGCGGGGCGAGGCCCCGGGACGCGGTCGTGGCTGATTGACAACATGTCGAGCGCCAGCCTAGGCTGACCGCAAAGGAACCTATCCCATGTTCAAGTACGCCAAACGTTGGATCGCCATCGGCGCCTTCACCCTTGCCTTGCCGGTTGCCGCGTCGGCGCAGCAGGCCTTCGCGCGAGGTGCGGTGAACCTGCGCGCCGGGCCTTCGGCCAACTACCCGCTCGTCGCGCAACTGGGACCGGGCCAGCCGGTCGAGGTGATGGGTTGCACCAACGGCTACGGCTGGTGCGACGTCGTGCTGCCCGATGGCCTGCGCGGCTGGGTTTATGCGCAAAGCCTCGACTACGCCTACGAAGATCGGCGCGTCCCGCTCGCGACCTACGGCGCCCTCATCGGCGTGCCCATTGTCAGCTTCGTGATCGGCAGCTATTGGTCAGACTACTACCGCGACCGGCCCTGGTATGGCGACCGCCGCTGGTGGCGCGGCGGTCCGCCACCGCCGGCTGCCGGCTGGCACCCGCCGCCGCCGGCGCGTCCGGAATGGCGGCCCCAGCCGTTTCGTCCCGGCCCCGGCTTCGCGCCGCAGCCCGGCTACAGGCCGCAGCAGCGGCCGCCCGCCGTCCAGCAGCCGCACGAGAACATCATGCGACCGCAATTCGCTCCGGGTCGGGAGATGCGGCAACCGCGGGCCGCGCCTGAAATGCGGCCGCAGCAGCGCGCGCCGGAAGTGCAGCCAGCCCGACCGAGCCCCCAGGTGCGGCAGCCCCCCGCAGCCCAGATGCGATCCCAGCAACCCGGGGGCCGCCCGGCCGCCGGCGGCCCACCGCCCGGCRCCGCACGCCCGCAGGGAGGAGGTGGCCGACCCGGCGGTGGGGGCGGSCGCCCGCAGGAGGCGGGCGGTGGCGCGCCCSGCGGCGAGCCGCCGCCGAACATCATGGCGCCGCGTCGATAGAACGCGACCATCGCGCCTGATCGCGCTCAGTCCTTCTTGCGCGCGATGAGCGCGACGAAGCGCTGGGCGCCCAGGCCGAGCGGTCGTTCGCGCGACCACACGACGTCCACCCACAGGTCCAGCCCGTTCGACAGGTTCTCGAAGGGGATCTCGACCAGCGCACCGGCGGCGACGTGCGGGCGGACGAAGTTGCGCGGCAGCCAGCCCCAGCCGAGGCCCGCCGTGAGCAGGCTCAGCGCCGCGAGCGCGTTGTCGGCGCGCCAGACGTGGCGCGCGAAGACGAAGCGCGGGTCGCTGGTGGCGAGATCGCGCCCCGCCACCACGATCTGCCGCGTGGTCGTCAGGTGCTCCTCGCGCAGGCGCCCGCCGGCGGCGGCCAGGACCGGATGGTCGGGCGCCATCACCGCGACCATCGTGTCGTTGGCCACTTCCTGAAAGCCCTCCCGGCCGTCGAGGCTCGGGCGCTCGAACACCAGCGCGAGCTGCGCGCGGCCGCTGTGCAGCAGCTCCAGCGCGTCGGCCTGCGGGGCCGCCAGCACCTCGACTTCCAGCAGCGGGTATTCCTGCGCCAGCGCGGCCAGGGGACCGCTCCAGGGCGCGGCCAGCAGTTCGGGCGCGATCGCCAGCGTGAGCCGGTTCTCGAGGCCCTGCGTCAGCGCGAGCGCCTGGACTTGGAGCTGCTTCAACTGGGCGGCGAGCAGCCGCGCCTGCGGCTCCAGCGAGCGCGCCGCGGGCGTGGGCTGCGGTTCGCGGCCGGCGCGGTCGAACAGCGGCAGGTCGAGCTCGGCCTCCAGGGTCGCGATCGCCATGCTGACGGCCGAAGGAACCCTGCGCAGCGCCCGCGCCGCGGCCGAGAAGGAGCCGTGGTCGAGCACGGCGAGGAACACCTGGACGTTGTCGCTGGAAAAGCTCATGCCGGCCTATCTATCAAATTTTCTGAAGGAACATGACTTTTTATATCAGAGATGCGCACATAAAGTCGCTGCAAACATCGATCAAGAAGGAAGATTCATGCAAGGGCTCAAGCGCCGCGTCGTCTACATCACGCTCTACGAAGGCATTGCCATCGTCGCGGCCAGCGTCGGGCTTTCGCTCGTCTCGGGGCAGGGGATGGGCCATTCGGGCGTGCTGGCGGTCGTCGCGTCGGTGATCGCCGTGGTCTGGAATCTGGCCTTCAATGCCCTGTTTGAGCGCTGGGAGTCGCGCCAGGCGGTGCGCGGGCGCGGCGTGCGGCGGCGCATCGCCCATGCGGTCGGCTTCGAGGGCGGGCTCATCGCCTTCCTGGTGCCGATGTTCGCCTGGGGGCTGGGCGTGAGCCTCTGGCAGGCGCTGGTGATGGACCTGGGCCTGGTCGCGTTCTTCCTGGTCTACACCTTCGTCTTCAACTGGGTCTTCGACCTTCTGTTCGGCTTGCCCGCATCGGCGGCCGGGGCGGCGCAGCCGGCGTAAAATCCGCGCTCCCCAAGGAGCGTTGCAGCGCGGGCCGTCGCCATTCGACGGCGCCGCGTCAGGCTTGGGCTTCCAGCCACTGGATTGCAACGACGCTCGCCTGAACCCACGTTGCGCAGGTGAGCCCATGTCTACTTCCGATTCTTCCGCCCTCCCGGTCCCCTCCATGAAGCTGTCCGGCCTCGAGCCCGTGCAGATCGGCGAGGGCACGCTGTTCGTCAACATCGGCGAGCGCACCAACGTCACCGGCTCCAAGGCCTTCGCGCGAATGATCCTCAACGGCCAGTTCGAGGAAGCGCTGGCCGTGGCCCGCCAGCAGGTCGAGAACGGCGCGCAGGTGATCGACATCAACATGGACGAGGCCATGCTCGACAGCAAGGCCGCGATGGTGCGCTTCCTGAACCTGATCGCGAGCGAGCCCGACATCGCGCGCGTGCCGATCATGGTCGACAGCTCCAAGTGGGAAGTGATCGAGGCCGGCCTGCGCTGCATCCAGGGCAAGGGCATCGTCAACTCCATCAGCATGAAGGAGGGCGAGGCGCAGTTCATGCACCAGGCCAGGCTCGTGCGGCGCTACGGCGCGGCGGCGGTCGTCATGGCCTTCGACGAGAAGGGCCAGGCCGACACCTACGAGCGCAAGATCGAGATCTGCGAGCGCGCCTACCGCCTGCTGGTCGACGAGATCGGCTTTCCGCCCGAGGACATCATCTTCGACCCCAACATCTTCGCGATCGCCACCGGCATCGAGGAGCACAACAACTACGCCGTCGACTTCATCAACGCCGTGCGCTGGATCAAGCAGAACCTGCCGGGCGCCAAGGTGTCGGGCGGCGTGTCGAACGTGAGCTTCAGCTTCCGCGGCAACGACCCGGTGCGCGAGGCGATCCACACCGTGTTCCTGTACCACGCGATCAAGGCGGGCATGGACATGGGCATCGTGAACGCGGGCATGGTGGGCGTCTACGACGACCTGGAGCCGACGCTGCGCGAGCGCGTGGAAGACGTGGTGCTCAACCGCCGCCCCGACGCCGGCGAGCGCCTGGTCGAGGTGGCCGAGAGCGCGAAGAGCGGCGCCAAGGACGAGAGCAAGAAGCTCGAATGGCGCGGCACGCCGGAGAACTTCGTGCACGTCAACCAGCGGCTCTCGCATGCCATGGTGCACGGCATCACGGACTTCATCGTCGAGGACACCGAGGAGGCCTACCAGCAGATCCTGGCCACGGGCGGGCGGCCGCTGCACGTGATCGAGGGCCCGCTGATGGCCGGCATGAACATCGTCGGCGACCTGTTCGGCCAGGGCAAGATGTTCCTGCCGCAGGTGGTGAAGTCGGCGCGCGTGATGAAGTCCGCCGTGGCCCACCTGATTCCCTACATCGAGGAAGAAAAGCGCCAGGACGAAGCCGCGGGACGCGACGTCCGCACCAAGGGCAAGATCGTCATCGCCACCGTCAAGGGCGACGTGCACGACATCGGCAAGAACATCGTCACCGTCGTGCTCCAGTGCAACAACTTCGAGGTGGTGAACATGGGCGTGATGGTGCCCTGCCACGAGATCCTCGCGCGGGCGAAGGTCGAGGGCGCGGACATCGTCGGGCTCTCGGGCCTGATCACGCCCAGCCTGGAAGAGATGCAGTACGTCGCCGGCGAGATGCAGAAGGACGATCATTTCCGCATCCGGAAGATCCCGCTCATGATCGGCGGCGCCACCACCAGCCGGGTGCACACGGCGGTCAAGATCGCGCCGCACTACGAAGGGCCGGTGGTCTACGTGCCCGATGCATCGCGCAGCGTGAGCGTGGCGCAGTCGCTGCTGTCCGACCAGGCCACCAGCTACATCGACGAGCTCAACGCCGACTACGACAAGGTGCGGCTGCAGCACGCCAACAAGAAGCAGACGCCCATGTGGCCGCTCGCCAAGGCGCGGGCGAACAAGACGCCGATCGACTGGTCGAGCTACACGCCGCCGGTGCCCAAGTTCATCGGCCGCCGCGTGTTCAGGAACTTCGACCTGAGCGAACTCGCCAGGTACATCGATTGGGGGCCGTTCTTCCAGACCTGGGATCTGGCGGGTCCGTTCCCGGCCATCCTGAAGGACGAGATCGTCGGCACCGAGGCCGTGCGCGTCTACGCCGACGGCCAGCGCATGCTCAAGCGGCTGATCGAAGGGCGCTGGCTGACCGCCAGCGGCGTGGTCGGCTTCTGGCCGGCCAACACGGTGAACGACGACGACATCGTGCTGTACACCGACGAGTCGCGCACCGAGGTGGCGCTCACCTGGTACGGCATGCGCCAGCAGACCGAGAAGCAGGTGATCGAAGGCGTGATGCGTCCGAGCCGCTGCCTGGCCGACTTCGTCGCGCCGCGCGAGAGCGGGCTCAAGGACTATGTGGGCGTGTTCGCGGTCACGGCAGGCCTGGGCGTCGAGAAGAAGGAGAAGTATTTCCTGGACGATCTCGACGACTACTCGGCCATCATGCTGAAGGCGCTGGCCGACCGGCTGGCCGAAGCCTTCGCCGAGGCGCTGCACCACCGGGCGCGCACCGACCTGTGGGGCTACGCGGCCGACGAGGGCTTGAGCATCGAAGACATGATCCGCGAGAAGTACCGCGGCATCCGGCCGGCGCCGGGCTACCCCGCCTGCCCCGACCACAGCGTGAAGCGGCAGATGTTCGAGCTGTTGAACTGCAACGAGATCGGCATGATCCTGACGGAAAGCCTTGCCATGATGCCTGCGGCCAGCGTGAGTGGTTTCCAGCTGAGCCATCCCGCCGCGACCTACTTCAACGTCGGCAAGATCGGGCGCGACCAGCTGCAGGACATGGCCGCGCGCCGCACGGAGAGCGAATCCGACCTCGAACGGCTCCTCGCGCCGAATCTTTGACTCACCCCCAAGGCTTCGCGCACTTCGTGTCGCTGCGCCTTCCCCCTCACCGGGGGCAACATCGGCGGCCCGGCGGAGCCGGTTCCGCGGTGTTTCTGGGCTCACCCGGCCCAGGCTTGGCCGGACCGGCGTCGCTCAGTGGGCGCCGGAGACCACGGTGGGCACCTCGGTGGCGGGGGGCGTGTTGCGGCTGCGGCCGCAGCGCACGATGCCGTCGATCATCACCATGCCGACGCCCGGGAGGTCGCCGAGCCGCACGCTTTCGAGCAGGCCCGCCGCCGGCGAGTGCTGCGCGCGGTCCATGAAGACGAAGTCCGCGTCGCGGCCGACCTCGATCAGGCCGCAGTTGAGCTTGCGGATGCGCGCCGTGTTGCCGGTCGCGAAGCAGAACACCAGCTCGGCCGGGATGTTGGCGATCGACGACAGCATCGCCACCATGCGCAGGATGCCCAGCGGCTGAACACCCGAACCGGCCGGCCCGTCGGTGCCGAGGATCACGCGGTGCGGACACTTCAGGTCCAGCGCCGCCCTGGCCGCCGCGATGGCGACACGCTCGTTGCCGTTGTGCACGATCTCGATCGCGCGCGAGGACTTCTCGCACAGCTCGCACACGTGCGCCTCGGGCAACGAGGTATGGCCACCGTTGATGTGGCCGATGATGTCGGCGTCGGCTTCGAGCACCACATCCTTGTCGATCAGGCCCGAACCGGGAATCGAGGGGCCGCCCGTGTGGATGGTGCTCTGGATGCCGTACTTGCGCGCCCAGGCCACCATCTCTTTGGCCTCGTAGCCCGCCTTGACCGAGCCCAGGCCGACCTCGCCGAGCAGCCCGACGCCGGCCTCGGCCAGCTCCTTGAAATCGCTCTCGACCATGCCCTTCTCGATCACCGGCGCGCCGGCCAGCACCTTGACGCCGCCGGGGCGGAAGTTGTCGAAGGCGCGCTGCGCGGTGATGGCCAGCGCCTTCAGGCCCACGATGTCCTTCGGCCGGCCGGGCAGGTGCACCTCGCCGGCGGAGATCATGGTGGTGACGCCGCCGTTCATCGTCGAATCGATCCAGCCGAGCTGGCTCTGGCGCGGCGTCCAGTCGCCGAACACGGGGTGCACGTGGCTGTCGATCAGGCCGGGCGCCACGCAGGTCCCGCGCACGTCGATCACGGTCTGCGCGCCTTCGAGGTCGCAGTCCTTCTCCTTGCCGACCGCGACGATCAGTCCGTCGTTGACGACGATCGTGTCGGCGTCGAGGATCGGCTTGTCGATGTCGCCCGAGAGCAGCAGGCCTATGTTCCGGATGACGACCTTGCCCGACTTTGCGCCGGTTGCGACTTCTGCCATTTCTTTGCCTCGTGGGGTGGGGTGGTTTGTGTTTCCGCGTCGGAAGCGCCCGCGTCGACCGTGCGCAGCACGGTTTCGATCACGAAGTCTTCCCAGTGCGCGACGGCCTCCGGCGTCTCCAGGGGCTCGCCCAGGAAGGCGGTCAGCGTGTGCCGGTTCGACGTGTAGAAGTAGCCGGTCGACGCGATCAGCAGGTAGAGATCGCGCGCCGCCACGTCGCCGCGGAACAGGCCCTGCTCGGCGCCGCTCTCCAGCAGCTTCTGGATGATCGAGATGGCCCGCGAGGAATACTCGCGCGCGCGCAGCGACTTCGCGACGTGCCGGCCCTTGTGCAGGTTCTCGGTGTTCAGCAAGGTGACGAACTCGGGGTTCTTGCGGTAGTAGCCGAGCACGAAGCGGATCACCGCCGTCAATGCCTCGACCGGCCGCGTCGCATCGAGGTCGATCGCCGCCTCGGCATCGTCCATGCGCCGGTAGATGCCTTCGAGCACGGCGATGAAGAGGCCTTCCTTGCTGCCGAAGTAGTAGTAGATCATCCGGTCGTACGACTTGGCGGCCTTGGAGATCTTCTCGACGCTGCCGCCGTCGTAGCCGTACTTGGCGAACACCTTCGTGGCCGCCTTCAGGATGCTGTCGCGCGTGGCCTGCGCGGCCGCCTCGCGCACGCCGGTGCGGCGTGTCGGCTTCGCGGCGGCCTTGCGCTCGGCCATCATCGACTCCTGCGCAAGGCGGCCCAGCGGCCGCCGCCGGGCCGCCCCAAGGCGAGCCGCGCCTCCCCCCCGCGGGGTGGCGAAGCACACGAAGTGGCAAGCCGGGGGGCTGTCATTTCTCGGCGAAGGCGCGTTCGACCACGAAGTCGCCGGGAGTCGAGGTGTTGCCTTCCTTGAAGCCGCGCGCTTCGAGGATGTGCCTCGCATCGACCAGCAGGCCCGGGCTGCCGCAAAGCATCACCCGGTCTTCGGCGGGATTGAGCGGCGGCAGGCCGAGGTCGTCGGTCAGCTTGTTGTTCTCGATCAGGTCGGTGATGCGGCCCATGTTGCGGAACTCTTCGCGCGTGACAGTCGGGTAGTAGAGCAGCTGCTTCGCGATCATCTCGCCCAGGAATTCATGCTTGGGCAGGTGGTCCGTCACGAGGTCGTGGTACGCCAGCTCATCGACCTGGCGCACGCCGTGCACCAGGATGACCTTCTCGAATTTCTCGTAGGTGTCGGGGTCGCGGATGATGCTCATGAACGGTGCGAGGCCTGTGCCGGTGCCGAACAGGTAGAGCCGCTTGCCGGGCAGCGTGTAGTCGATCAGCAGGGTGCCCGTGGGCTTGCGGCCGACGATGACGGTGTCGCCCACCTGGATGTGCTGCAGCTTCGAGGTGAGGGGGCCTTCCTCGACCTTGATGCTCAGGAACTCAAGATGTTCCTCGTAGTTGGGGCTCACGATGCTGTACGCCCGCAGCAAGGGCTTGTTGTTGACCTTGAGGCCGATCATCGTGAAATGGCCGTTCGAGAAACGCAGCGCGGGGTCGCGCGTGGTGGTGAAGGTGAACAGGCGGTCGGTCCAATGGTGGACGCTCAACACGCGTTCTTCGCTGAAAGCACTCATAGGGATCAGGGCTGGTTATGAATGAAAGGGAACCCGCCGATTGTCGGCGACCGCCGCGAAAACACCATTGCAAGCATCGGACCTGTTTGCTACATTGACCTTCAATGTAGTGATTGCCACATGAAAGTGTAGGGAATGCTACACAAACGTCAATTCCGGCACAAGCGGGTTCCCGGCACATTTGTTGCACACCCGTCTGTCTCCATTGGCCCGTTCTCCACGAGATCCCCGCGATGACCGAACACACGAAGACAGACGGATTGCCCGGCATGGACATGCCGGTGATGCCCGAGGCCACCGGCCGGGCGCCCCTGCGCAACGAGCGCATGAACGCGGCCAAGGTCGAGTGCAACGCCTGCCCGGTGCTGTGCCAGATCTCCGAGGGGCGCACCGGCGCCTGCGACCGCTATGCCAACCGCGAAGGCGTGCTGGTGCGCGTCGACCCAGTCGTGCTGCTGCGCCGCGAACTGGCGAGCGAATCCCCGGCGCTCGTTGCCTTCGCGAAGTCGGGGGCGGCCGAGACGCCATCGGCCGATCCCGACTGGAACGGCGATCTCCTGCACGCCGACGAGGTCTTCGTGACCGGCGTGGGCTCCTCCACCACCTATCCCGACTACAAGCCGGCGCCCTTCATCGTCGCCTCGAAGGCGCAGGGCGTGGACATGGTCACGGTCGTCACCGAGGGCATCTTCAGCTACTGCAGCTTCAAGGTGAAGATCGACACCGACCGCTTCCTGGGCGCCGAGCAGGCCAATGTGCGCTATCGCGGCGAAGTCGTCGGCCATGTCACCACGGCCGAATACGGCTCCCAGATGCTGTCGCTCGGCGGCGTGCACCACCTCACCGGCGGCAGCAAGAAGGAGGGCCGCATGACGGTCGAGCTGATGCAGCTGCTGGGCAACAAGAAGCCCGTCGAATGCGTGATCGACGGCGGCGCCAGCATGGTGATCCAGGCCGGCCGCGCGCCCATCGTCAACGGCGTCGAGGAGAAGCGCATGCGCGTGGGTTGCGGCTCGGCGGCCATCGGCATCTTCGCGCGCCAGTTCTTCGGCCAGGCCGACGAGGTGGTGGTGGTCGACGACCACATCACCGGCGTGCTGACCGAGCACCAGGCCGGGCGCTGTCTCGACATGCTGCCCTCGGGCATCCAGATGCGCGGGCGCAAGTCGACGCCGGGGCGCTACTTCCAGGTGGCCAACCCCGGCAACGGCTGGGGCGGCACCGACATCGACGATCCGCTCTCCATCATCGAAGGCTGGGAGGAGGGCGTGGCGCGCCCGGGCCTGCGCCTGCTGATGACTTCGACCACCGGCGAGCATGCGCAGTGGTACGTGCTCGACGAGCAGCTGCGGCCGGTCGAGCAGGAGATGCCGGCGGAGGTGCGCCGCATCGTCGCGCGCATCGGCGAGAACTGCGAGCCATCGCTGTGCAGCGTGCTCTTCCTCGGCGGCGCGGGCGGCAGTCTGCGCGCCGGCGTCACCGAGAACCCGGTGCTGCTGACGCGCGCGATCAAGCGCGCGCTGGTCAACGTGACCTGCGGCGGCGCGCCCGCCTATGTGTGGCCGGGCGGCGGCATCACGGTGATGGTGGATGTGCTGCGCATGCCGGACGACAGCTTCGGCACGGTGCCCACGCCGGCAATCGTCGCGCCGATCGAGTTCAGCATGCGGCGCGACGATTACGCCGCCCTCGGCGGTCACATGGAGCATGTGTTCTCGCTCGAGCAGGCGCTGGCGCGTGGCGCCTGGCAGGCCGACGGCGCGCCGCTCGCGCGCCAATGGCTGCGCATGGACGCCGCCAATCCCTGGCCTCTTGGGCAAGCCCCGATGCTCGGCTGAATGGACCTCCTCCCATGAGCGCCCAACGCAGCGCACTCGAAGGCGGCCGCTGGCACCTGAACCACGGTCCGATCGATATCGTGGCCGAGGCGCACGGTGAGGCCGCGGCCGTCGCCGCCGCGCACGAATCGGCGTGGCAGCGCTTCGGCACGGTGCTCGGCGAACTGGTGGCGGAGCTGCCCTTGCTGCGGCAGCCCGTGGGCGCGGCCTGCCCGCTGCAGGGCCGTGTCGCGTGGCGCATGTGGCAGGCTTGCGCGCCGTTCCGCGCCGGCTTCATCACGCCGATGGCGGCCGTCGCGGGCGCGGTCGCGCAGGAGCTCATCGCCTGCTACGAGCGCCCCGGCGTCGAGCGGGCGTGGATCAACAACGGCGGCGATATCGCGCTGCATCTTGCGCCCGGCCAGTCCGCGCGCGTCGGGCTGTTCGCCGACCTCGCCCGCTTCGATCCGAGCGACGGCGCGCCGCTCGCGACCGATGGCCAGTTCGAGGTCGGCGCCGCGCTGCCGGTGCGCGGCATCGCCACCAGCGGCTGGCGCGGGCGCAGCTTTTCGCTCGGCATCGCCGACAGCGTGACCGTGCTCGCGGCCACCGCCGCGCAAGCGGATGCGGCGGCCACCGTCATCGCCAACGCCGTGAACGTCGACGACCCCGGCATCCACCGCCTGCCCGCGAGCGCGTGCAAGGACGACAGCGACCTGGGCGACATCCCGGTGACCACGGGCGTCGCGATCCTCGCGCCCGCGCAGGTGCGCCGCGCGCTGGATGCGGGCGCCGCGCGCGCCGCCGCGCTGCAGCGCGGCGGGCTCGTGTGGTCCGTCGTGCTCGTTTGCCAGGGGCAGTGGCGGCTCGTCGAGCCTTTAAGCTCGCAGGATCCCGGCGCCCCGCGCCTGGCGGACCGAAGTGCCGACGATGCAGTTGGTTCAGTATTTGCTTAACGAAAAGCAGGGCTTCTTTTCATGATCGATATACGTCGCGTCTTCACCCATGTCGAGCACATCCACCACGAGTTCGGGCCGCGCGCCGCGACGCCGCTGGTGCGTGGCGCCATCGGCGCCGTGCTGACCAATCCTTTCGCGGGCCGCTACGAGCCCGACATCCTGCCGATGATGAGCCTGCTCGATCCCGTGGGCCTCGACATGGCGCACCGGCTGCACGCCGCGATGGGCGTGCCGCTGGAGCAGATCGCGACCTACGGCAAGGGGGCCATCGTCGGGGCGGAGGGCGAGCTTGAGCATGGCGCGCTGTGGCACGTGCCCGGCGGCTATGCCATGCGCGAGCTGCTCGGCTGGAAGGGCGACCGCAATGCCTACCGCAAGGGCGAGGCGGAAGAGAAGACGGGGCAGCCCGCGAATGCGCTGTCGATCGTGCCCTCGACCAAGAAGGTGGGGCCGCCCGGCGCCACGCTCGACGTACCGCTCACCAACATCAACGCCAGCTACGTGCGCGGCCAGTTCGATGCGATCGAAGTGCGCGTGCCCGGCGCGCCGGCGGCGGACGAGATCGTGTTCATCCTCGCGATGTCCACCGGCTACCGCATCCACGAGCGCGTCGGCGGCCTGCGCGCCGAGAACATCACCAAGTGGGATGGATTGAGATGAAACACCCCCGAAGCGCCTGCGGCGCCTCCCCCTCAAGGGGGCGATACCGGCGGTCCGGCAAAGCCGTTGTGGCCGCTGCCGGCTTGAACCGCCTGCGTCGGTTCCCAACGAAATGAACAAAGGAAAGTCAATGAAGGCCAACATTCGCAAGCTCGTCGTTCAGGTCGACGAGACCCGCAAGGAAATGGGCAAGACCATCGAGCCGCCGGCGCGCCGCGCGGTCGCCATCGCGGTGATCGAGAACCCCTACGCCGGCCGCTACAGCGAATCGCTCGACGAGCTGATCGCGATCGGCGAGGAGCTGGGCGCGCTGCTCGGGCAGAAGGCCGTGCAGGCGCTGGGCATCGAACCGGGCCAGGCGCAGAGCTACGGCAAGGCCGCGATCGTCGGCGAAGGCGGCGAGCTCGAACACGCCGCCGCCATCCTCCATCCCAAGCTGGGCGCGCCGCTGCGCCTGGCGGTGGAGAAAGGCGCGGCGCTCGTGCCTTCCAGCAAGAAGCGCGGCACGCTCGGCACCGCCATCGACGTGCCGCTCGGCCACAAGGACGCGGCCTTCGTGCGCAGTCATTTCGACGCCATCGAGGCCCGCGTGTCGGACGCGCCCCGCGCCAACGAGATCGTCGTCGCGGTCGCCGTCACCGACAGCGGCCGGCCGCTGGCCCGCATCGGCGGCCTGCAGGTCTCCGAGATCAAGGGCGAGGATGGTCTTCGCTGACCGTCCGATCCCGCTGCATCCTTCCAGCCGCACCTCTTTCTTCCGTTCGACCTCCAGGAGTTTTTTGATGAATCCATTGCGTCATGTGTTCACCGCGGCCGCTGTCGCCACGCTCGCCACCGCACTCGTCCCGGCGCACGCGCAGGGCGTGATCAAGATCGGCGAGATCAACAGCTACAAGGCGCAGCCCGCCTTCCTCGAGCCCTACAAGAAGGGCATGGAACTGGCGGTCGACGAGATCAATGCCGCGGGCGGCGTCAACGGCAAGAAGATCGAACTCATCAGCCGCGACGACAACGCCAACCCCGGCGACGCCGTGCGCGTGGCCGAGGAACTGGTCTCGCGCGAGAAGGTCGACATGCTGACCGGCACCTTCCTGTCGAACACCGGCCTGGCCGTGGCCGACTTCGCCAAGCAGAAGAAGTTCTTCTTCCTCGGTGGCGAGCCGCTGACCGACAAGATGACCTGGCAGGGCGGCAACCAGTACACCTTCCGCCTGCGCCCCGGCACCTACATGCAGGCCGCGATGCTGGTGCCCGAAGCGGTCAAGCTCAAGAAGAAGCGCTGGGCCGTCGTGTACCCCAACTACGAATATGGCCAGTCTGCCGTGGCCGCCTTCAAGCAGCTCATGCAGGCCGCGCAGCCCGACGTGGAATTCGTCGCCGAGCAGGCCACGCCGCTCGGCAAGGTCGATGCCGGCAGCGTGGTGCAGGCGCTGGCCGATGCCAAGCCCGACGCCATCTTCAACGTGCTCTTCGGCGCCGACCTCTCCAAGTTCGTGCGCGAAGGCAACACGCGCGGCCTCTTCAAGGACCGTGAAGTGGTGAGCGTGCTGACCGGCGAGCCCGAGTACCTGGACCCGCTCAAGGACGAGGCCCCCAACGGCTGGATCGTCACCGGCTACCCCTGGTACGGCATCACGACGCCCGCGCACAAGGCCTTCGAGCAGGCCTACCAGGCCAAGTTCAAGGACTACCCGCGCCTGGGCTCGGTGGTGGGCTACAGCATGATCAAGTCAGCCGCCGCGGGCATCGCCAAGGCCAAGAGCACCGACACCGAGAAGCTGGTTGCCGCCTTCAAGGGCCTGCAGGTGGACACGCCCTTCGGCAAGATCACCTACCGCCCCGAAGACCATCAGTCGACGATGGGGGCCTTCGTGGGCCGCACCAAGAACGAGGGCGGCAAGGGTGTGATGGTGGACTACGTCTACCTCGACGGTGCGGATGCGAAATACCAGCCCTCCGCTGCCGACGTCAAGAAATCGCGCGCCGCCGATTGACATGTTGCTCGCCCCCAGGCTGCGCGCACTTCGTGTCGCTTCGCCCTTCCCCCGGCGGGGGCGGGCCGGCCGCTTCGGGCGGCCGGGCGCGGCGGCCCTCTCGCATGAATGCTGCGTTCCGAGGATCCTTGCATGAGCTTTTCTGGTTTCATCGTCCAGCTGTTGAACGGGCTTGCCAGCGCGTCGTCGCTCTTTCTGGTGGCGGCGGGGCTGTCGCTGATCTTCGGCGTCACGCGGATCGTTAACTTCGCGCATGGCTCGTTCTTCATGGTGGGCATCTACATTGCCTACACATTGGTCGACCGGCTCGGCACGGGCCTGGGCTTCTGGCCGGCGCTGGTGATGGCCGCATTGGCCGTCGGCGTGCTCGGCGCGCTGATCGAAATGGTGTTGCTGCGGCGTATCTACAAGGCACCCGAACTCTTCCAGCTGCTCGCCACCTTCGCGCTGGTGCTGGTGATCAAGGACGCCGTGCTGTGGCTCTGGGGCCCCGACGAACTGCTCGGGCCGCGCGCGCCGGGGCTTTCGGGCTCCGTCATGATCCTGGGGCGGCAGTTCCCGTCCTATGACCTGTTCCTGATCGTCGTCGGGCCACTGGTGCTCGGGCTGGTCTGGATGCTGCTCACCCGCACGCGCTTCGGCACGCTGATTCGCGCCGCGACGCAGGACCGCGAGATGGTCAGCGCGCTCGGCGTCAACCAGGCCTGGCTCTTCACGGCGGTGTTCGCGCTGGGCGCGCTGCTGGCGGGCCTCGGCGGCGCCTTGCAGTTGCCGCACGAGCCGGCGACGCTGGAGATGGACCTCAACACCATCGGCGCGGCCTTCGTGGTGGTGGTCGTCGGCGGCATGGGCTCGATCCCCGGCGCCTACGCCGCCGCGCTGCTGATCGCCGAGATCAAGGCCATCTGCATCTGGCTCGGCGTGGTCGACATCCTGGGTGTCAGCATCTCCTTTTCCAAGCTCACGCTGGTGGTGGACTTCCTCGTGATGGCCATCGTGCTGGTGTGGCGCCCCTGGGGCCTGTTCGGCAAGCCGCAGGCACCGAGCCGCTACGTGGGCATGCAGGAGGAGCCGCTGCGCCGGCCGGGCAAGGCCTATCTGTGGGCCGCCGCGGCGCTGGGCCTCGTGCTCGTGCTGATGCCTCTTCTCACCGCCGACTCGCCCTATACGACGGTGCTGATGATCGACCTGATGATCGCCGCGCTGTTCGCGACCAGCCTTCACTTCATCATGGGGCCGGCCGGCATGCACTCCTTCGGCCATGCGGCCTACTTCGGGCTCGGGGCCTACGGCGCCGCCTTGCTGGTGCGCGCCGTCGGCCTGCCGATGGAGCTCGCGCTCATCGTCGCGCCGCTGGTGGCGGCGGCGGGCGCCTTCGTCTTCGGCTGGTTCGCGGTGCGGCTGTCGGGCGTGTACCTCGCGATGCTCACGCTCGCCTTCGCGCAGATCACCTGGGCGATCACCTACCAGTGGGACGACTTCACGGGCGGCAGCAACGGGCTGACGGGCGTGTGGCCCTCGGCCTGGCTGTCGGACAAGCGCATCTACTACTGGCTCACGCTCGTGCTGGTGGGCCTGGGCGTGCTGTGGCTGCGCCGCGTGCTGTTCTCTCCCTTCGGCTATGCGTTGCGCGCGGGGCGGGACTCGGCGCTGCGCGCCGATGCGATCGGCATCGACGTCAAGCGCATGCAATGGGCCGCCTTCGTGATCGCGGGCACCGCGGCCGGGCTGGCCGGCGCGCTCTTCGCGTTCTCCAAGGGCAGCATTTCGCCGGAGACGCTGGGCATCGGCAAGTCGGTCGACGGCCTGGTGATGGTGCTGCTGGGCGGCATCCAGACGCTGGCGGGGCCGGTGGTCGGCGCGGTCACCTTCACCTGGCTGCACGACACGGTGGCGCGCAACACCGACTATTGGCGCGCGATGCTGGGCGGCATCATCCTGCTGCTGGTCCTGCTGTTCCCGCAGGGGATCGCGGGCTTCGCCAAGCAGCTCTTCGAGCGGCGCCGCCCCGGCGGGAAGGCGGCCGAAGCGGCGGCACTCAAGGAGGTGAAGGCATGAGCCTCCTCCAGGTCAACGAACTCGGCAAGTCCTTCGGCGGCGTGAAGGCCGTCGACGGCATCAGCTTCGAGTTGGCCGCGGGCGAACTGCTCGCCCTGATCGGCCCGAACGGCGCGGGCAAGTCCACCACCTTCAACATGGTCAACGGCCAGCTCAAGGCCGACCGCGGCTCGATCCTGCTCGACGGCCAGGAACTGGTCGGGCGCAAGCCGCGCGAGATCTGGCGCATGGGCGTCGGGCGCACATTCCAGATCGCGGAGACTTTCGCTTCGCTGACGGTGGTGGAGAACGTGCAGATGGCATTGCTCTCGCACCATCACAAGCTCTTTTCCACCTGGCGCCGCGCCGCCGACCACAAACGCGACCTTGCCATCGACCTGCTCGACCAGGTCGGCATGAAGCCGCAGGCCGACCGGCCGTGCAGCGTGCTCGCCTACGGTGACGTCAAGCGCGTCGAGCTCGCCATCGCGATGGCCAACAGCCCCAAGCTCCTGCTCATGGACGAACCCACCGCCGGCATGGCGCCCAAGGAACGCAATTCGCTCATGGCCCTGACCAAGCAGCTGGTGATCGACCGCGGCATGGCCGTGCTCTTCACCGAGCACAGCATGGACGTGGTCTTTGCCTACGCCGACCGCATGATCGTGCTGGCGCGCGGCCGCCTGATCGCACAGGGCAAGCCGCTGGAGATCCGCGACCATCCGAAGGTGCAGGAGGTGTACTTCGGCAGCGGCAAGACCTTCGAGAAGATTGCCGGGAAGGCCGCCGCGGCGGCGGCCGCGACGGGAGTGGCGGCATGAGCAAGCATGAAGTCCTGCTGGAAGCCAAGGCGCTCGCCGCCTGGTACGGCGCCGCCCAGATCCTCTACGACGTCGACCTCGAGGTGCGGCGCGGCGAAGTGGTGGCGCTCATGGGGCGCAACGGCGCGGGCAAGTCGACCACGCTCAAGGCGCTGATCGGCATGCTCGCCAAGCGCCGGGGCGCCGTGCGCTTCCTGGGCCATGACATCTCGAAGAGCGAGCCGCACCACGCGGCGCGCCTGGGCCTCGGCTTCGTGCCCGAAGACCGCCGCGTGTTCACCGACCTCACGGTGATGGAGAACCTCGAAGTCGGCAGGCAGCCCGCGCGCCGCTGGGCCGACGGCACCGATGCGCCGCTGTGGACGCCCGAGCGCCTGTTCAAGCTCTTCCCGAACCTCGGCGAAATGCCGAACCGGCCCGGCGGCCGCATGAGCGGTGGCGAGCAGCAGATGCTGACCGTGGCGCGCACGCTGATGGGCAACCCCTATCTCGTGCTGCTGGACGAGCCCTCCGAAGGCGTCGCGCCGGTCATCGTCGAGCAGATGGCCCACATGATCCTGGAGCTCAAGGCGCAGGGCGTGAGCATCCTGCTGTCGGAGCAGAACATGCACTTCGCCGAGCTCGTGTCCGACCGTGCCTACGTGCTCGAGAAGGGGCAGATCCGCTACCAGGCGTCGATGGCCGAACTCGCCGCCAACGACGAGGTACGCCGTGCCTACCTGAGTGTCTGAGCGGCGTTGGAGTTTTCAACCAGAGGAGCGCACACCATGCAACGCAGAACCCTACTCAAGTCGTCCAGCGTCTTCGGCCTCATGGCAGGCCTGGGCATGTCCGCGCCGCTGTTCGCGGCGACGAAGATCAAGCCGGCGGCCAACGCGGCGCTGATCGTGGTCGACGTGCAGAACTGCTTCGTCGACGGCGGCACGCTGCCGGTCAAGGGCGGGGCCGAGGTGGTGCCGGTGATCAACCAGCTGGCGGGCGCGTTCGAGAACATCGTCGTCACGCAGGACTGGCACACGCCGGGCCACGCCTCCTTCGCCAGCAGCTATCCGGGCAAGAAGCCCTTCGAGACCACCAAGCTGAGCTACGGCACGCAGGTGCTGTGGCCCGATCACTGCGTGCAGGGCACCGACGACGCGGCGCTGCACAAAGACCTCAAGCTGCCGACCGCGCAGGTCATCATCCGCAAGGGCTTCCACAAGGATGTCGACAGCTACTCGGCCTTCGAGGAAGCGGACCGCAAGACCCCCACCGGCCTGGGCGCCTACCTCCGGCAGCGCGGCATCAAGACGGTGTTCGTGACAGGCCTGGCGACCGACTTCTGCGTCGCGTGGACGGCGCTGGATGCGCGCAAGGCCGGCTTCGATGTCTACGTGATCGAGGACGCGACGCGCGCCATCGACCTCAACGGCTCGCTCGCCGCCGCCTGGAAGCAGATGAGGGCCAAGGGCGTGAAGCGCATCCAGTCCGCCGACATCGAAGCCGCCTGAGTCCGCCGCGCCGCATGTCCCAGCTCGCCCTGACGGTCAACGCACGCGATGTCGAGCTCGAGGTGCCGCGCGCGGCATCGCTGCTGCACGTGCTGCGCAACGACCTGGGCCTCAACGGCCCCAAGTACGGCTGCGGGCTCGGCCAGTGCGGCGCCTGCACGGTGTGGGTCGACGGCGTCGCGGCGCGGGCCTGCGTGATTCCGGCGCATGGCGTTGCCGGGCGCGCGATCACCACGCTCGAAGGGCTGGGCACGCGCGCGCACTGGCATCCGGTGCAGCAGGGCTTTGAAGACGCGCAGGCCGCGCAATGCGGCTACTGCCTCAACGGCATGGTGATGCAGGCCGCCGCCCTGCTGGCGCGTGAGCCGAACCCGAGCGCGGCACGGATCCGCAGCGAGCTCTCCGGCAACCTGTGCCGCTGCGGCACGCACGTCGAGATCGTGGCCGCGGTCCAGCGCGCCGCCCTGCTGATGGCCAAGGGCGCCGAGTCGTGACGCGGCGCGCCGACCTGCCTCGCACGCGCAGCGAATTCCTCCAGGCCGACGGCGTTCTCGTCGTCGTGCGAGAAACGCCACCCGCGCCGCCTCCCGCCAACGGTCAGCCGGCGCTGGTCTCTGGCAATCCGGCCGAGGGCCCTGAAGTCCTGCTGGCAATATGGGACGACGGCAGCGCGACGGCCCTCAACGGCCATGTGGACCTGGGCACCGGCATCCAGACCGCGCTCGCGCAGATCGTCGCGGAGGAGCTGGACGTGCCGATGGCGCGGGTCCGCATGATGCTCGGCGACACCGCGCGCGCGCCCAACCAGGGCGCGACGATCGCCAGCGCGTCGATCCAGATCCACGCCGCCCCGCTGCGCCTCGCGGCGGCACAGGCGCGCGCGTGGCTGCTGGCGCAGGCCTCGGAGCGCTTCGGCGTGCAGCCATCGCTCCTGAAGGTGCGCGACGGCCGCATCCATGCGGGCGACGATCCGGCCTTCAGCGTCGGCTTCGGCGAACTGGTGGCGGGCGGACGGGCGCTTCTCGAACTCGACACCGGCGCGCGGCCGAAGGACCCGAAGGACTACCGCATCGTCGGCAGCAGCATCCCGCGCGTCGACATCCCCGGCAAGCTGGCGGGCGAGCTGGTCTTCGTGCACGACATGCGCGTGCCCGGCATGCTGCACGGTCGCGTGCTGCGCCCGCCCTATGCCGGCGCGGACCATGGCGACTTCATCGGCAATACGCTGGAGTCGGTGGACGAATCATCGATCGCGCACATCCCCGGCATCCGCGCCGTGGTGGTGATCCGCGATTTCGTCGGCATCGTCGCGGAGCGCGAGGAACACGCGGAACAGGCGCTGCGCGAGCTGCGCGTGCGCTGGAAGCAGTGGCCCGGCCTGCCGTCGCTCGACGACCTCGAAGGCGCCATCCGCGCCAACCCGGCGACGCAGCGCCTGCTGGTCGACGAAGGCGACGTGGACGGGGCGCTCGCCGCCGCCGCGCAGGCGATGCCGCGCACCTACGTCTGGCCCTACCAGATGCACGCGTCGATCGGGCCCTCGTGCGCGCTGGCGCATTGGCAGCCCGGGGGCGAGGATGGCTTCCAGCTGCGCGTGTGGGCCGGTTCGCAGAACCCCCATGTGCTGCGCGCCGACCTGGCCAGGCTGATGGGCCTGGACGATGTCGCCATCGATGTCGTGCGCATGGAGGCGGCGGGCTGCTATGGCCGCAACAGCGCCGATGACGTCGCGGCGGACGCGGCCCTGCTCGCGCGCGCCGCCGGTGCGCCGGTGCGCGTGCAGCTCACGCGCGAGCAGGAACATGTGTGGGAGCCCAAGGGCGCCGCGCAGCTGATGCAGATCCGGGGCGGGCTCGATGCCGAGGGAGGCGTCGCCGCCTATGACTTCGAGACTTCGTACCCGTCGAACGGCGCGCCGACGCTCGCGCTGCTGCTCACCCGCACCATCGAGCCGGCGGCGCACGCCTTCGAGATGGGCGACCGCACCGCGCGGCCGCCCTACGCCTACGGCAACCTCCGCGTGAAGGTCAATGACATGGCGCCGATCGTGCGCGCCTCGTGGCTGCGCGGCGTCTCGGCCCTGCCGAACGCGTTCGCGCACGAGTCCTATGTCGACGAGCTGGCGACCGCCGCCGGCGTCGACCCGGTCGCGTTCCGGCTGCGGCATCTTCATGATCCGCGCGCGGCCGACCTGGTGCGCGAGACCGCGCAGAAGGCCGGCTGGCGCATGCGCACCGGGCCGCAGGAAAACGCGGATGGCGGACTGGGCCCGGGCGGCGACGTGCTGTTCGGCCAGGGCTTCGCCTACGCGCGCTACGTGCACAGCAAGTGGCCCGGTTTCGGCGCCGCATGGTCGGCCTGGGTGGCGGACGTCGAGGTCAACCGCAAGACCGGTGAGGTGCACGTGCGCCGCGTGGTGGTGGGCCACGATGCGGGCCTGATGGTGAACCCGGCCGGCGTCGAGCACCAGATCCACGGCAACGTGATCCAGACCACGAGCCGCGCGCTCAAGGAGCGCGTGCAGTTCGCGCCGCCGACGGCGCCGGCCCCCGGCGCGGTGGTGAGCCGCGAGTGGGGCGCCTATCCGATCATCAACTTCCGCGAAGTGCCGGTGATCGAGGTGATGCACATGCAGCGCCCCGGCGAGCCCCCGCTGGGCGCGGGGGAGTCGTCCTCGGTGCCGGGAACGGCGGCGATCGCGAATGCGATCTTCGATGCGACGGGGGTGCGCTTTCGGTCGCCGCCGTTCACGCCCGAGGTGGTGCGCGCGGCCCTGAACCCGGGCTTGCTTCCCGCCCCGGCGCGGGAAGGTCGGGCCGAGGGGGAGCGGGCGCCCTTGCCACTCTCCCCGGCGGGAGCGGGAAGCGGAAGAAGCAGGATGGCCTGGGCCGGCGCGCTGCTCGTCGGCGGCATCGGCGCCGTTGCCGGCTTGCTGGGCTGGCGGTCCACCATCGCGCCCGTCTCCCTGAGCGCCCCCGTCTACAGCCAGGCCACCGTCGAGCGCGGCCGCACGCTCGCCGCGCTCGGCGACTGCGCCGTGTGCCACACCGCGCCCGGCGACACGCCCAATGCGGGCGGCCGAGCGATGGAAACGCCCTTCGGCACCATCTACACCACGAACCTCACGCCCGACGCCGACACGGGCCTGGGCCGCTGGTCCTTCAGCGCCTTCCAGCGCGCCATGCGCGAGGGCGTCTCGCGCGACGGCCATCACCTGTATCCGGCCTTTCCCTACACGGCCTTCGCCAAGACCAGCGACGACGACCTGCAGGCGCTCTATGCGTACTTCATGTCCTTGCCGGCCGTGCGCGCCGAGACGCCCGAGGCCGAACTCCGATTCCCCTTCGGCCTGCGGCCGCTGATGGCGGGCTGGAACGCGCTCTTCCATGATTCTTCGCCTTATCGGCCGGTCAGCACCCGCAGCGCCGAGTGGAACCGCGGCGCGTATCTGGTCAACGGCCTCGGCCACTGCGGCGCCTGCCACACGCCGCGCAACGCGATGGGCGCGGAGCAGGCCGGCGCGGCCTTCCTGTCGGGCGCGATGGTCGATGGCTGGGAGGCGCCCGCGCTGACCTCGCTTGCCACATCCTCGGTGCCGTGGAACGCCGACGCGCTCTACAGCTACCTTCGCGACGGGCATGCGCAGCATCACGGCGTCGCCGGCGGGCCGATGGCGGAGGTCGTGCGCGAACTCGCCGCCGTGCCGGACGCCGACATCCGCGCGATGGCGAGCTACCTCGCATCCTTCAGTCCCGCCACGACGCGGGACGACGCCGCGGCGAAGGCGCGGGACGCGGTCACCGCCGCGGCCGCCGGCCAGGGCCGCCTGCTCGGCGCGGGCCAACGCATGTTCGACAGCGCCTGCGCGGCCTGCCACCACGACGGCGACGGGCCGACGCTGCTCGGCGTGAACACGCCGCTCGCCCTCAACAGCAACCTGACGAGCGCGCGGCCGGACAACCTGCTGCGAACCATCCTCGACGGCGTGCGCGAACCGGCCTCGCGCGACATCGGCTTCATGCCCGCCTTCCGCGACGCGCTGGACGACACGCAGATCGCCGAGCTGGCCGGCTACATGCGCTCGCGCTTCGCGCCACAGGAGCCGGCGTGGAAGAACATGGCGCAGGAGGTCGCGCGCCTGCGCGCGGCGGGTCCCTTACGATAAGGGGCACAGAAGCCGAATCACCGGCCCCTTCATCTGGAGACCCGCATGCCTTCGTCCCTCACGTCCGCCCATTCCCTGCCTCGCGATGCCGAGCGCGCCACTCTCATCGGACGCCTGTGGCAGCCCGACGTCGGGCCCGTGCTGGTCGCGGTGCATGAGGGTGGCCTGCACGATCTGTCGCGCATCGCGGCGACGACGAGCCAGTTGCTGGAGCTCGACGATCCCGTGGGGGCGGTGCGCCAGGGCCTGCGCGACAACCTCGCGCCGCGCGCGGCTTCGCTGGAAGCCGCGCTCACCAACAGCGACGAGGCGAAGCGCGACACCGAGCACCCATGGCTCCTGGCGCCCTGCGACCTGCAGGCCGTGAAGGCGAGCGGCGTGACCTTCGTCGCCAGCCTGCTGGAGCGGGTGATCGAGGAGCAGTCGCGCGGCGATGCCTCCAAGGCCGAATCCATCCGCGCCGCGCTCGGCGGCGTGCTCGGCGACAACCTCGCGGGCATCGTGCCGGGCTCGCCCCAGGCCGCCAAGGTCAAGGACGTGCTGATCGCACAGGGCGCGTGGTCGCAGTACCTGGAGGTCGGCATCGGCCCCGACGCCGAGATCTTCACCAAGGCGCCGGTGCTGGCGGCCGTGGGCACCGGTGCCGACGTCGGCATTCATTCGGCATCGGTCTGGAACAACCCGGAGCCCGAGGTCGTGCTCGCCGTCAACAGCCGGGGCCAGACGCTGGGCGCCGCGCTGGGCAACGACGTCAACCTGCGCGACTTCGAAGGCCGCAGCGCGTTGCTGCTCGGCAAGGCCAAGGACAACAATGCCTCCTGCGCGATCGGCCCTTTCATCCGCCTCTTCGACGAGCACTTCGGCATCGACGACGTGCGCCGCATCACGGTGGCGCTGCGCGTCGCCGGGCCCGAGGGCTTCACGCTCGAAGGCTCCAGCTCGCTTTCGAAGATCAGCCGCGATCCGCTGGATCTGGTGGCGCAGGCGATCGGCCCGCACCATGCCTACCCCGATGGGCTCATGCTCTTCCTCGGCACCATGTTCGCGCCGACGCAGGACCGCCATGGGCCGGGCCAGGGCTTCACGCACGTGGTGGGCGACCGGGTCACGATCTCGGCACCCGAACTCGGCGCGCTGGAAAACCGTGTCGTGCATTCGGACCAGGCGACGCGCTGGTCTTTCGGCATCGGCGCGCTGATGCGCAATCTCGCGGGACGCGGCTTGATCTGAGGCGGATCGGCCGCTCAGGCCGAAGGCGCCGTCGGAGCGGCTTGCGGCAGCAGGCGGCCCTGGAACCACAGGCGCAGGGTGGCGAGCGCGAGCAGCCCGATGAGCAGGTTCGCCAGCCCGAACAGGTAGGGCGCCATGAGCATCGCCGGCCCGATGTCGCCGCGGCCGATCATCACGATCGGGGCGGTCGCGATGGCCGTGGCGCCGAAACTGAAGCCCCAGTAGGAAGGCGCGAAGGCCTGTTCGCGAATCCAGGGCAGCAGGCGAATCAGCAGCAGTGCCTGCAGCAGGCCGTAGCCGAGAAGCGCGTGCGCGAGCAGGCCTGGCGGCCCATCCGCGACGCTGAGAAAGGCGAGCAGGCCGACCGTCGGCGGCGCCAGCTGGATGCCCAGCGTGGGGCGCAAGGCGGGCAGCAGGGCGGGGGCCGTGTAGAGGCGAGTCAACAGGACCGATTCGATGGCAAGCCACGAGAACAGCCCCGCCCCGAAGGCGAGCTGCCCCCAGTCGGGATGGCCAAGGGTCGATGCCACGATGGCCGTGACGAAGGAGCCCGCGACCGTCGGCAGATAGAGCACGGCGGTGGTCGTCGCGGGGTCGCGTTCGCCGTGCCACAGCTGGCCCGTGCGCCAGAGCGCGAAGGCGAGGGTGAAGGTCGCGCCGAGCGCGAAGAGCGCCTCGGCCGCGAGTCGCGAGTAGGGAAGGGCGGCGCCCGCGACCAGCATCGTGGAGACGCCGACGAGTCCGACGAAACAACATTGGATCGGATGACGGGTCTCGCCGACGGCGTCCTGGCGCATCAGGATCCACTTGCCCAGGTACAGGACCAGAAGCAGCGCCCAGACGGCGGCGGCCACGGCCATGATGCATTCCCCGACGGCGTGCGGCAGGCCCCAGACCCGGCTGGCCTGCCGCCACGCACTGCCCAAGCCAGCCAGCCCGAGGATGATGCCGAAGAAGGACGCCGGGATGGTGGGGAGTCGAAGCATTGCGTCGGTCAAGAAGCCTTGGGATCGATCTGATCTTAGGACGCGGCTTGGGGCGCCGCAATGCGCCGCCTCCGCCCTCCGGCGGCGTTTCGTGCGGGTCCTTGGAACGCGCGCGCCTATGACTTCTGGCGGATGCGCCTTGCGTGGCCAGGCTTCACAGTCAGGGAGTGACGTCCTCTTCCTGGAGCTGTGCCATGCCGATCCTCGCGCCCCCTTCGCCCCGACGCCAACGCGGCCCGACCCGCGTGCGGACTGTGCGCTCGAAGCGCCTGTTCCGGAACTATCTCGACCGCCTGCTGTGGCTTTTCGAAGGGGTCATTCGACGCGGTTGAGGGCTTCACCCAGGCACTCCGAGGCGCGAACCCGACCCATCACCCCGCCGCGTGCAACGCACGACGGTACTGCACCGCCTCCGCCACGTGCGGAACCGCCACCTCGGCCGCGCCCGCCAGATCGGCGATGGTGCGCGCGACCTTCAAGACGCGGTGGGTGCTGCGCGCCGACCAGCCGAGCTTCGCCGCCGCCGTGTGCATGAAGGTCAGGGCCGCCGGAGCCAGCGACGCATGCTGGTCGATCTCCACACCCTGCAACGCCTGATTGGGTTTGCCCTGCCGCGTCACTGCCCGCGCGCGCGCCGCCGCCACGCGGCCACGGATGCATTCGGTGGCCTCGCCGGCCGGGGCTTCCAGCAACTGCCGCGCCGAAACCGCCGGCACTTCGATGTGGAGATCGATGCGGTCGAGCAGCGGGCCGCTGAGCTTTCCCTGATAGCGCGCGACCTGGTCCGGCGTGCAGCGGCAGGTCTTGAGCGCCGAGCCGAGATAGCCGCAGGGGCAGGGGTTCATTGCCGCGATCAGCTGGAAGCGCGCGGGAAACTCCGCGGGCCGCGCGCCGCGCGGCCCGCGCAATCGTGATCGTGCCGGTCTCCAGCTCGCGCAGCGCCTCGAGGGAGGAGCGGGCGAATTCGGACCTCGTCGAGAAACAGCACGCCCTGGTGCGCCAGCGAGATCTCGCCCGGCCGCGGCGGCGAGCCGCCGCCCACGAGCGCGACGGCACTCGATGTGTGGTGCGGGCTCGAGGTCGGCCGGCACATCCACCGCTGCGTCGCGAAGCGGCCGCTCAGGCTGGCGATGGCCGCGCTCTCGAGCGCTTCGTCCACGCTCATGTCCGGCAGCAGCCCGGCAAAGCGCTGGGCCAGCATCGACTTGCCGGAACCCGGCGGGCCGACCATCAGCAGGCTGTGGTTGCCGGCCGCCGCGATCTCCAATGCCCGCTTCGCGCCCGCGTGACCTTTGACGTCGGCCAGGTCGGGGTGTCGCGTGGCCTCGGCGCCGGGCCGCGGCAGCACCCGTGCCCAGCCTTCGTCCATCGGCGGCGCGGGCTCGGCACCGCCGGCCGGCATGAACTGGCGCA
Organism: Variovorax sp. 01T432; assembly: GCF_056398605.1. Classification (NCBI taxonomy): domain Bacteria; kingdom Pseudomonadati; phylum Pseudomonadota; class Betaproteobacteria; order Burkholderiales; family Comamonadaceae; genus Variovorax; species Variovorax sp. 01T432. The sequence continues at coordinate 27,686 of NZ_JBFTPS010000036.1, read as the reverse complement.
CGACGTCCAGCAGGTGTCTGGCGCCGTACACCTCGGCGCCCGGCACCAGTGCGGCTTCCTGCGCACTGTCGGCCGGAAGCACCAGCCGCGTCGCGACCTTGCGCTTGTGCAAGGCGAGCGCCATGGCCAGCGCACCACGCACGGGCCTCAACTGCCCTGAAAGAGAGAGTTCGCCGGCGAACTCATGGCCGGCCAGCCGGGCCGCCTCGATCTGGCCGCTGGCCGCCAGGATGCCGAGCGCGATCGGGAGATCGAAGCGTCCGGAATCCTTGGGCAGATCGGCCGGGGCCAGATTGACGGTGATGCGCTTGTTATTGGGGAATTCCAGCCCGGCGTTCTGAATGGCCGAACGCACCCGTTCGCGGGCTTCCTTGACTTCCACATCCACCAGGCCCACCAGCATGAAGCTCGGCAAGCCGTTGGCCAGATGCACCTCAACCGTGACAACAGCCGCTTCTGGTTGTGTGCAAAAGAGTCGTTCCCTGCCATCAGACGCTAAGTCGTTGACTTCAAAGACTTTGTGCATAGACGGTGATACCCACCAACCAAAAGAGTTCTTCCTTCATGCCTTTGCACGAAAGGGCGATGTGGTCAAAAGAGTTGTTCCCTGCCGCCGCACATGGGCGAGCGACTGGAATAACCCGGACACCGACCCTGGAAGATGTAATCCGCCTCGGATTCCCGTGTCACAGTGCGCCTGCCTCAATGTCTGGGCGTCGACGCATCACTTTCCAATGGCAAGCCCGTACGCACGGATTTGGCCTCACGGGGCCTATTGCGAGCGAGCCTCGATGCGACCAAACAGTCTGGTCATGAGCGGAAGTTTGCCTGGAGCCGCATTCTGCACCCATGGAGGACTCCGATACATGCACCTCAAGCAACGATATGCGTACTCTATGTACTCGCGCGACTCATCTCCGGAAGGGTAGAGTCTTAAGTGGTGGATATTGAATCGGCAGCGCTGTTTGTCGTGCACTCTTGGGCCTTAGGTCCCAAGATTCTAGGCGCGCGGTGGCGAGCGAGTTCTGGATGGGGCCCCGTCGGCACCTGCAGCGCATTGCGCAGGAGCCAAGCACAAGGCAACAGCACCAGGAGCGACCAGTACATCCCCATGGACACGCCTGCAAGGCCTGGGAGGGCGAGCCATGCGGCCTGTGCCAACGCCTGATCTCGAACCCTTGGCAAGACGGCGGGCACGTCGACGGACACGCTGCCGTCTTCGAGTTGAACTGCGGTCACGAGGAACTCCGGCTGGGCCGACAGTACCTGCATTGCGAGCCCATTCAGCCGCAGGTGGTGAAGGTCGAACGCCCTAACGGTGCCCCGGTCGAATAACTGCTTCAGTTTCGGGGAGACATGGACCAACGAGATGCCGTGTCTCTGCTTCGTCTGCGTTGCGCAGACCAGAATGTACAGGTCCCTAGCCGGCAACGGGGGGTCGAAGATAACTTGGCGGAGTTCAGCATGGATGGGTTGGATGAGGCGGCTCATAAAAGGGTATAGCAACGGTCCACTGGTGAAGGGCCTGGAGCCGTCTCGAGGCTACGTATGCTGACCTGCACCTTCTCAGGCTTCACTATCGAAATCCTCGGTCAGGCGAGTCGACATCAACCATCACATAGACCGTGACACCTTCATTCCGAGCCCCAATTGGATGCGGACTCACAGCGTGGTTACACCGCATGCGTTCGCCGTCCRGCACATGCACGCTTCATTCTCCGCGAAACTTGGAACGGGCGCAGTTTGAAACTGAAGGTAGGGGACGGCTGACCGCTGTCGCAGAGCCCCAACAGATGCAACAAGCATGATGGTAGCTTCCATCGTCGGCGCAATAGGCGTCCATCGGCAACATCGAGCGCAGCAGATGCGCGAGATTCCGGCCTGCAAGGCCGTCGCCGGGATTCCTGGCGATGGCCTTCTCACTTCGACGGCGGTCGTCGCGAGTATCGGGTCACCCCCAGCGTTCAAGGACGCGCGCGAGTTCGCAGCCTGGATCGGGTTGGTTCCGCGACAGACCGGAACCGGCGGCCGAGTGAGGCAACTCGGCATCATTTCTTGACTGGCGCTTGTTCGTTCCGATATGCCGCGCGACAAAGAAACGATAACATATGGACATCGCGCGAGAGTTGTAGTGCTTGATTTTTCCGCGAGCGGTGGCCCCTAGCTGCCGCGTCTTTGAGTAAACCTAAGTTTTGTTTTAGAAACTAGAAGAGCTGCAAATTAAGAGAGGCTTGACGCGCATCGCTCAATTCATGACTAGCAGCCATCCGACGCTCATCTTCATCGTGAAGTATCGCGTGAGCCATTAGGTCTGCAAGGCGTTGCATCAAACCTACTACAGACGCATTGCCGTTCAACAATGCAATACGCCTTGCGTCAGGATTTTGGAAGTTAGGCTTGCCGCCGCCCGTTTGAGGGATGACCCAGGTCGGCGAAAAGTTGAAGCTAGTTAAATCTCTTGCCTCAACATGGGAAGTCCAAACTCCGCCTTCAAACAAAATTCCAGAATTAAAAAATGCAGTAGTACCCCGTGTGTCGGTTGCATAAAGATACTCGGCATCGGAGGCACATCGACCAATATTGAAGGCTTTGATGTAATCACCCATGCGCACGGAGCTTACGGGGAGAGTCGCCGAAAGAATACCGTCTGTTTTTATCCAGCCAATGGGTGAGACCCCCAATCTCAAACTCAATCGCCGAAACAGCTTGGTGCTGCGATGATATGCAACAAGGAAGGTTCGACGCCGCTTCTTCGGGTATCCGAAATTCGCAAAGTCGACCACTCGCCATTCCGCCGCATAGCCCAGTTCCGAAAGTGAGGCAAGGACGATTGCGAAATTCCGCCCCCGGCAAGCTCTAGGCGATTTCAGCAGCCGCTCTTCACTCTCTAGTATCAAAAATTTGACCGGCTGTCCGACGGACATTTGCCTGGTCAAAACGCCGGAAATGACAAACCAGGGGACGGCCGCGGAGCCGACTTCCTCGTCCCCATTCCTGACTTTGTTGTAGCCTTGGTACAAGAACTCGCTTACAAGAACGTCCGGTCGAGCGCTAGTTATGGCACTCAACTTTATCGGGTCGGCCAATAGGCCCAGCATGTCTTCAGCGTGAGACTTGGCGCAGAAATTCGGCCCTTGTTCGTCGGGTGCTTGCGAGAACTCGGAGCGTGCCAATTGGTTGGACCAGACCACGCGGAAGTTGCTAAAAGACCCCCGGTCAGCGCCAGGCTTGTCTAGGCGGCCATAGCCGCCCGATTCCGAATACAACTCCATGACGCGCAGTGGCCCGCCGCTTACTTCTGACAAAGGCAAGGAGAACCTCTTTTTGACGGGTCGGCTGTGCGGTGCACCATTGAAACCTCCCGTGCGAGCATCTAGGTAATCGTTTTTATGCAGATCGCCTCAAGAGCGGCACCACTGGCCGGCGTCAACTACCGTGGACTGGCGCAACCTAATTGGCGCCAGCCACACCACAGACTTCCGCTTGCTCTGAAGACCTCTAACGGCAGTGCCCATCTGTAAGAGTAAAGTTCGACGCCGATCTGATTCTTTTCACGGATTCATCGGCCTCAAGCCGCAACCAAGCGACATTCCAGTCCGATCTCCCTTTTTGGGGACATGTGCGCAGCGGCTGGTCGCGCCGGAACGAGGGGGCAGGTCACGACCGCTGCATCGGCGGGACTGAGGCTTCTGAGTTCTATGGCAGCACTGCCACCAGTTCAGCGGTGCTACCGCGTGCACTGGCGTCCGCAGCGACGGTCCGATGCACTTGAAGCGAATGAATCGTGAAACCGCTGTAGAGCGCTCGAGTCTCCGGCGTGTCGTGGTTCGAAATCAACACCGTAGCTCCTCGCATGTGCGCGTCGCGCGCTGCTCTCACCAGGTCTTCATGGTCGTTCAAGCCGAACCCATGTGCTGTGTAGTTTGCAAAGCTGTTCCCTGCCACGGAGGGGGAGTAGGGAGGGTCGCAGTAAACAACGTCACCCGCCCCGGCGAGCGCCATTGCGAGAGCGAAACCGCCATCCATTAGCGTTGCGCGTCTGACCGTCACTGACGCTCGCTCAAAAGCGCCCAAGGGAAAGTGCGCTGGCGCCTTGGGCTTGCCATACGGCACGTTGTATACGCCTTGCCGATTGACACGGTACAGACCGTTGAACCCATTACGGTTAAGGTAAGGCAGTCGCACCGCCCGCTCGTAGGCATCGGTCGCGCCGTTGAACTCTTCGCGAATGCGCAGGTACGCCGCTTCGCTGTGGTTCGCCGCTCCGAAAAGTGCTTCGGCGTCGTTGATATATTTGGCGGGATGGTCGCGCAGCGCGCGCCACATTGTCATCAGGTCGATATTGGCGTCGCTCAACAGATAGGCCGAATATTTGTGATTGAGGAACACCGCACCTGCGCCGACGAAGGGCTCGATGAGTCGGCGACCATGAGGCAGTAGCGGCGACAGCTGGGGGAGTAGGCGAATCTTGCCACCAGTCCACTTGAGGGGAGGGCGCTCACGCTGGAGGGTCGGCTTGCACGCAAAGCGCGCTTCGGTCTGGGCGGGATGATGTTGCATCCCACCTGTAGCCATCGGCTTTAGACGCCGCCCGCCAACTAAGGCGCTCGACGCCTGCTTGCTAAAGTCCTCCTACGGGAACAGAGAGATGTGCAACGTGGCAATCGCGCGGCACCATCGGTAGATCGTGCCTTGGGGACGGCAGTCCACCGATGTGGTCCTAAGAGTGAAACGGACTGGGTACAACTTGCGGAGTTCAACTCTATAGGCTTCAATCAAGACGTCGGGCGCACCGAGTAAGTCGGCGCGCCCGACAGGTCGGGCCCAGGCGCGAATGTGAACCCGGCATCAGTGCAGGGTCCGCACTTGGCGCGAACCCGACTACCGAGTTCAATCCGGGTTGCGAGCAGCGGCCATAACTAGCCAGTGCGGAGCGTCTCGGTTTGCAAGCTCCTCTTCCGCGGCTTCCTTGAGCTCCTGCTCTGAAAAAATTCGATACGGCTCGTAGTTCAGCTCGCTGAACGAAAGCGACTGCAGGTCATATTCATCGAGGGGCTTCTGATTGCAGATTCTGCGAATCCTGAGTTCATCTGCGCAAGCTATGGCGAGAAAGAAACTACTGGCCCCTTCCACCAAACCCCACAGTGCGTGCCAATCGATGGCCAAGCTGCTTGTGTCAGTTGACAGCATGAGTACCGATTTGCACTTCAAAAGCCCGTCGTATTGCATGGTCAGGGCCTCGAAAGGCTTCTCGAGAAGGTCGTCCAAGTAGGGCGCAGCGGCAGGGGGCAAGACCACAAGTACGCCCGGGCAATCAAGTTGTTCAGCGTCGAGTAGCCCTTCAAGTTCCCGAAACTCCTCACCTACCTTCGTGAGGGGGCAGGCCGCAGGGATGAACACCGAGTTGTCAACGCCCCAACCGCAGCTCGTCAAGGCTTCGACGTTGTGCCTCAAGTAAGGTGCGAGCTCGTACGCGGCTGAAAGAGGCAAGGTGATGGTCGTGTTCGGTTCGATTTTCATATTGATGGATAGGTCTTTTGTTAACGCCGTCGCCGGCGGAGAAGCGATTCGTTTCCGAATTCCTCTTGTTTAGGACAGGGTTTTATGACTTGCAGAGAGTTGACTGTCGCGGGTGAGGACTCAGATCTGCCTGCCACAGATTGCGGGCGATGAGCTCATCGCCCGTTACTCGGCACCTCGTCGGCAAGGCTGCGCCGGAAGCCGGGAGGCGCTCCGGCGCTGGACAGCTGCGTGCATATTGCGCGGGCAAACTGTGGTTTAGCGCTCCCTGCCTCAATGAAGCGTTGAGCTATTCGCAGAGAGGCTCCATCCATGGGTTGGGAATGAAACCCATGGGGCCAAGCAGCGCCCAGCCGATAAGTTCCAGCTCCACTTGGCCTCGACGGTTGAACTGGACGTCGCCGCCTTGGGTCTCGACGACGAAGTTGGGGGATGAGCTGATCATCTGCCACCAGTCATAGCTGGCTCCTTGCGCAGAGCCATTCTGGGAAAACGAAACGGACACGAGAGGCTTGCGCTTTCCATCAAGACGCTCGCATGTAATCGTTGCAACCAGGGCGCCTTGACCTGCTAGCCATTCGCCCCGAAGCCTTGTTTCGGCTTGCCCGATTCGCGCGCTGGGAAGTGGTGCGTTGTTCATGGATTTGAAGACGGTGGGGTTGAAAAAGCGGCGCACAGCGCCTCGAGATTCTCTGGGCGCATGCGCCGAGCCATGGTTGTCGGCGGCCTAGTCACCTGCGACGTCACCAATCAAGACGACGACCGCTACGGCGCTCCCGCAGCCGGAAATCAATGAGCATTCAGGTCCACCCATCCTGTTGGCAGGTACCCCATGGGCGCGAGCAAATCCCAAACGAGCGTTTCGACCTCGTCTCGCACGTTGCAATCAAAAGCTACCGTGCCCATGGCCGTTTCAGCGATGAACGTGGGTGGTTGCACCATCAACTCCCACCAATCGTAGTAAGGACCAGGCCCTTCATGCTCGCGCCCGAAAGCGACGGCAACCTCGGGTGTCCCGTCTTCACCGCGGACGCATTGAATGGCAGCAAAGAGCGTCTCATCAGTAGCGACATCCGGACTAAAAAGTGGCGTGACAGTTCGCGCCATGTGCGCAGCAGAAAGCGGGTCGTGTTTCACATTCGCAAACGAAGTTAGAGACATCCTCTATAGCAACGGCCTTTAACGAAGGGCGATAGCATCTAGACCTTTCCATTCGTTCAAATTTCTATGTCTCACGAGCAGACAGAGCTCATCACAGCGGTCGCTGGTCTGGGCGCAGTTGGGGATTTTGTTTCCACAGAAGCGGTGGAAGGGCTGTTTTCCAGCACGGCTAGCGCAAATGCCGTGGCGAAATTTCGCTATGCGGATGCCAAATGCAGGACTGCCGTTCGCATCATCATCCCGGCGAAGTCGAAAGCTGGCAGGAAAAAGAGTCCGTCTTCATACTTCAGCACCTCACCGGCGAAGCACAAGGTTGGATGTACAAGAAGAGCGCCAATGCGCGAGGGTGACTCGTCCGCCGGGGCAACAACTCGGCCCGCTGCACCTCACAGGAGCGAGATGCCTGCTGTCTGGGTGAGCAACTCAGGCGAGGAGAACAAGGCGAGCGTGTCAAGCTCCAGCGACGCGGCTTCGACCGCTAGTTGGCGTTCGAGGGTATCGACAGTCGGCGGCGGCCGAAGCATTGGACGCGTCGCGACTGTGAAGAAGCTAGCCGGCCATTGGGAGACCGCGCCCCCCTCGCTCCGAGCCAGCGCACCTCTGAAGGCGGCATGGAACCCGGGCGGGACATACGGGTCAGCATTCTTCGAACTCTCGGCGAGTCCTCCCTCGGACAGTCCCTCGACCGCTGAGCACGTCTTGGTCGGTACAGTTGATTCCATCGTCAGTGGAAAGACGGGCTTCACGATCGTACTTCACGAGCGACACGGCGACGGCTTGCCACTATGGGTTTGGCTTAAAGACATCGTCCGCGCCAACTCAGTTGGCGAAGCTCTATGGAGCCGTCTGGCTGGCAAGGCGGTTAGCCCGGGGGGCGAGGATCTACTGCCTAGGAAGGTTTCACTTGAACACGCGCGGGGCTAACTCGTGGTACTCGCTGCCGGTGGAGAATCAGCAGCACATCTGGCTTCCGTAAACGTCCAACAGAATCTAGATTTGGCTGGTCGGTGTCGCAGCTCGACGTCAAGAAAGAACACTGAATAAAGATAGAGCACGACCAAAGCCCGCGTCATTGAAGGTGCAGCGTGCAGTCTGCGGCTGAGGCCTGAGTTCTGGAATCAGAATCCGTCCCCGTGCCGTTCGCGATTTCGTTGAGGCACGCGGTGGCAAAACTGGAGCTGACTTGCTTGCCGCAACGCTGTTCAAACGGTCTGGACTAGCTGCCAGCCAATTCGTCTAAGACCTCCTTCCAAAGACCCGCTCGTCGCAGCAGGAACATTAGATTCTGCGCAGCGTCAGCAAGGCCTTCCACCGCCGAGATTTTCGACCATGGGCTGCCTGAACCTAGCTTCAACACAACCAAATCGAGGATGTCTCTAATGGAATGCTTGCGCGAAACTCCCCCCCGCCCCTTAGTCCAGCGCGCCTTGAGCCAAGCATCGACTCGTGCCCACGTTGCGTCACTCATCGGCCCCAAAGCGCTTTGTGCTTGCAACCTTGAATCTGACGTTGGCGGCGTTGCCTTTCCATGAGTGGGGCCACGACGCTCAATATGGAAAACGAACTCACTGCGAGCAAGCCCTTCTGCGAACTCAAAGGGCGCTTCGAGAGGGGTCAGCGTGTGCACATCAAGGTTGGTCACGAGCAGTATGTCGTCGGCCTGTCGAGTCCAGACTGTGGCTTCGACAACCGCACGGGGAAGTGTCATGTCGAACCGGCCGTCTAAGGCATTCCGGTAGACGCTGTTCCAGGCTGCGTGAGCGGATGGGTACGTCATCATCCACTCGATACGAATCGCCACTCCTTGCTTCTCAACCTGAAACCTGAGCATTCTGTGTGGTGTCGGAAAAACCTCTATCGTCCGGTCGTTTGCCAAAACTGTCATAAGGCGCGATGGGCTCCAAGGCTTCAGCATGACGCAACGCAGTCCAATTTTCGAGCCCAAAATTGCAAGGACCAGCAGTTGCCCGGGAATCATCAGCTTGATGCCACCAAGCTCTGCTTCATAGACGTGTTGGCCGCTTGCTTCAAGTGCCCCTAGCCCGAGTCCCTCGAGGTAGGTCATCGTGTTTCCGGTCTGCAAGGACGTGAGGTCAAGCCGAATCTTTCGACCCGATAGTTTCGGAAGCCCGAGGTTCGCGTCGGCGGCCTCTAGAGGAGTAAGCGCCTTCGAGCCATCCAGCGCTTGCAGTTCGACGCACATGCCGTCTTCAGTCCGGCCGATACCTGTAATCCATACCATGTGCTCCTGTAGGGCACTGGTTTATCCTGAGCTTAAGGAAAACGGAAACGTCGCTACTTACTCGATCAGCGGGCGTCCGGTAAAGCGAGGGAAGCCATGATTGAGAAAGGGTGCAGACGTGAGCGGCGAAACGGTGATCGCCGACTCGAGAATGAGGTGCTTCACCGGTGGGAATGACATGCCAGCCGCTGGTCGGACCATGAGACTCGCCCACTCGAGCTTCGTGTCCTTGGCGGATAAGCCGAAGCGCCCCAGGGGGCCGCTCATCAGACGCTGCAGCCAAGAAGTCAGCTTTGGGGCGCTGGCGGACCGGTCTGTGGAGAGTAGTCCTTTACTCACAAAGGCATCCCGATGCTGCTGCGCGCGGTGAGCGCCGCTCGTGAGGCCTTCGCTGCCAAGGAGCGCGATGGAGCGGCGCGTCAATTCAAGCTCAAAGGCGTTCGGCGGTCTACGAATCAGCCGTCTACCTGGAACTTCATGCGGAAGTGCATATGACCAGAGATGTCTGCCCGCGGTCGGCACTTCCGTCACGTGTAGCGACTTTCGGTGAATTGGGCAGACGAGGACGCCTGGGAGGTTGTGAGAAACATGCCAATAGCTCTCGCCTAGCCGAAATAGCTCGCTGCGGGCGCACGCCTGACAGTAGCGGCGCAGCGGGACATAGTCGGATACGCTCTGGGTAACCGAGGCCATGCCGGCCGCGGCACGCCCGGAGGTTAGCGCCGCTGCAAGCACTCGACTTCGCAGATCGTCGTCGAAATAGGCGGTGGTGTAGGGCACTACGGTGTGTTCGCCAACCGCCGTCATTTCCCTGATATCAAGTAAAGGTGCCACCTCATGAAGGTGGCACACCGAAAAGAAGCTGGGGGTCCATTGCGTCCCGGTCAAAGCGCGCGTCGCCATGGCAACGCTGAGCCCCGCACGCCGAACAGACCTCACCAGCATGCTGCTCCAGAGCTCGTCACGCATCGGCCGTTGAAGCAGATGGCGCATGCTCGGTCACACAGGAAAGAAGGGGCCGTTCAGGTTGACTCCGACCGTGCCGGCGACAGGCGCGCCAGACGACGGCAGGGTCCTCATATCTGCGTGGGATGGCACATCAATCACAACCGGGCGCAATGGAGGTGGCGTGGGCTTTGCCTTCGGCTTGGCGGCAACCTTCAGCAGCAAGGGCGTGGGCGGAGCACGTTTTCCGATGACTTTCTGACGCGGCAGGGGAAGCTCTTCTGCTGCCTCCTTCAGCCTCTCTCGACGAGAGGGCTGGTAAAGGTCTGTGACGGCTTCGAGCAGAGTGGGGTCAGATTCACGTAGTGCAGTAATGCCGAAGCTCGCGGTCGCGAACTCCGAGCTATACACCGAGGCGAGCATCTCAGGCGTGAAAGTTTCCACGTGGCTCGTGATTGCTCTTTCCTGCAGCGACTCGAACAACTTGACCATCATGTCCGGAATTCCTTGCGTGTACTCAAAGATCAACTTGGCCCAAGATTCAGTCATTTCGACCGGGGAGCGCACCCATTGGTAGCGCCACAGGCAGATCAGGAGCATTTCGAACTCGCCGGGGATGCTGAGGTCGCCGCTACGCTCCAGAGGTTGCCATACTGCGGAGCCATGCCCGGCAAGGCGGCGCGCTCGGGTGAAGCGGGAACCAACTAAGTCCTGCATTTCCAGCGTGCCTGCGAAGAGGATCGGGATGTGGCTGACGTTGGAGGCTGTGACCAAGAGCTTCGTCAACGGTGTTTCGACTTTGGGAAGGGCGATCGTCGCTCTCCTAGGGCTTCGACTCGCTCTGTCGTCGTTTCCAATCGACCGCTGATTCTGTGATTCGTCCACGACAATCATGCCGACACCGTGCTCGTGCGCAATCGCGAGGGCCTTCGCCAGGCGCTGCTGCGCGTTCATCCCTCTGCGCTCCATATACAAGCTTGTGTAGCCAGCATCCGGCAGCCGCCGGTCGAGTTCCTGGAACAACTCGGATGCCAGGGTGTGAACGCTTTCGCCGTCGTACGACATCTCAACGAACAGGAATGGCAGCTGCCATTTTCCAATATTTCTATGGTAGATGGCTGGTGGAAACATCCCCGCTATGTGCCTCAGGCTGAACGACTTGCCGCAGCCCGAGGCGCCTATGAGCGCCATCGAAAGCTGCGACGCCAGCGCGGTCTGTCGCAAAGAGTGAAATGCACCGGACTGCTGGAGCGCGTACATCTCTTGCAGCGTCTTGTTGTCTGCCTTCGAGAATGGCTTGCGAGTGTTGTAGCCAGTGCGCAGCATCTTCAGCATGGCTTGCGCAAGACGTACAACTCTCGGCAGCGCCAGCAACACGGACTGCAGTGCGTCGAGCCGCTGAATTCGTTCGGGCCCGGGCAGCTGACGCTCGGCAGGGTCGAACGTTGGAAGGTGAGACAGGCGCGTCGCCAGCGTTGCTTCATCCTGAAGCGCTGGAAGCGCCTCGATGTACGGGTTGCCGGCGTAGCGAGGAATCGGCTCCGTGCGGTACTGCGCGTCTACGAAGGGGAAGTTGAAGTCGTTCATTTAATGCCTAACATGAGGTGGAGCGCCGAGAGGGCGTCGGGGTTTGGCAAAATCGCCGAAGAGGTTTGAGGTGACGCAGATTCGGCGTCAGTTGCCTGCGCTTCAGAATGGCTTGGCTCTCGTCTGACCTCGACGTCATCGAAGTCCGGAACATCTTCGAATTGTTCGACTGCGATGGACTCCTGTATCTGTGCGTAGTGCAGGCCTGGGCTGTCGAAGCCTTGGACTTCACGGCGTCGGTCTTTCGCCTCCAGCGCCCGCAGCTTGTCGCCGTCGGTGAGACGCATGCCGGGCGTCACATTGACGGTCAGCTGCAACGTCTCTGCGAGGGCAGGCTGCGTCACCTCTTGCATATCCTGCAAAAGAGCTACCTCATGTCCCTCGTTGTTCCGCTCACCGGTTCGGACTTTGGCGGCAGCAACGGATTGCACGAACGCCACTTCGGCGAAGGTATAGCCCCTGAACAAGCTGCTCTTCCTGGTAAGGGTCGCGGTATGTTCCTTGCCCGGCGCAAATCTGTCATGTACTACGACGCTATCGACGAGGTTCGTTGTGTAGGAGACGACGACCTCAAAAGTTCCTCGCATGCTAGCGCGCGTGAACCACTCGCGCAGCCCATCAGCTTCATAGACGCATCCAAGGAAATGGAGGCCATCTTTCTTCACCTGGGCCTTACCTCGCGGCATGAGCTTCCGACGAAGCAACTCGATGGGCATGCGTCTGGTCGTCCCCATTCGCACTTCGACCGCACGCTGCCAGATATGGATGGGTGCAGATGAATGATCGCCCAAGATCTCTTCCGGCGAGGCCTGATAGCCTGCTTTCTCTTTCCTGTTGTGGGCAATGATCACTCGAAGCAGCACCGCCGCCATCTCATCCAGGGTCATCGAAGCACCCTTGTGGTACTTTTTTCCACGGCGCTTTCCGATGTTCACGGGAGGCTCGTAGCCCGGCGCATGCTGGCGTAGCGGCGCCTGAATGGACTTGAATCCGCTCTCGACAATAGCCTTGTCCGCAGACATCAACGCCGGCGCGTTGGTCACCGACACGCCCACTCCGTCACAGAGCGCATTGCTTTCGTACGTAATCATGTCTGCACGATCCCCGAAGAACCTGGCCGGCATGACTCCCGCAGCAGGCCAGTCGGAGGCCTTGTATGGCACCTTCAAGCGCTCGCACAATGACTTCCAATCGCCGGAGATGCTCAGAATGGCCTGCGTGGCTTCCGTCCATGATGGGTTCTCGAGCGTGAGATAGAACCCCACGATGAGCCGAGAGCTGCGGTCGATAACCAAGAACAGGGCCGGCTTGCCAATGACGTACTTCCTGTTGGCCTTTGCCACTACGTACACGTCGAGCACGGTGCCATCAATTTCGAACACGTCACCTGGGCCATTGGTGTCATCTAGGACAGACCCCGTCGATGGCGCGTGGTTGTTCTCGTATTCAGCGGCACTGTTTCGGCGCTTGAATGCGGCCGAGACTACGAGGGCTTTGTTCAGCAAGTACTTGATTTGCTTATAAGAAGGCCGTTGCCCGGGTGGCCTGAGTACGGCTGCGCCCTCGTCGTCGCGCAGGAACTTGCCGTCGGGCCCGCGGAGCGCGAAGAACTGCGCGAGCACGGCCGTCGTCGCGCCTTTGACGGACTTTGAAAAATCCTCCTCGAAGTGCTCTCTCGCCGCTTTGAGTAGTTCCTCCCGCAGTGCCGCTGGAATTGGGAATGGCAAGTGCGTTCCGTCCTTTGGCCTGCGTCCGCGCGCGTGTTGCTTGGCGGGCGCAAAGACGATAGTGAAAGCCCCATTGGGCGACTTCTCCGTCACGGTCAGGGCACCAGGAGTGCTCTCTTCGATCCGACCGCTTCGATGGTAGTCGCCCAGCAGCGCATCCTCTATCTGGCCGCCGGCCCACCATGCGCGCAAGTTCGCGCGTAAGGTCTTCGTTGAGACCTTGATTTTCGATGCGTGCTCCTTAAGCAGCGTGGGTCGTTTGCCCTTGTCCCAGAGGTCCGGGTGTTTCACTAGGCTTTCGATACGTGACCAGCGCTTGTTGCGTACCTCGACATCAGAAGGACTCGGGTCCACGGGATGCGGCGCGGCGTCGTCGAGAAGCAATCGGAAGTTCTTCCTGTCGCTGCACATTGCCGTGAGAGCTGCGAGCTTCCAGCAAACTGGGTCGCTTTTGCCGTCGAGTGGGATGACATGGACGACTTTCAGTTGCGTGTCGACGTGAACGAGCCGGTAGCGGCGTTCGTTCCACTCGAACATATCGTTTGTCAGTAGGCGAATGGTCATACGAAGCACCCGCCCAGGTCCATGGGGCTTCCCGGATCCGCCACCCGAACACGAGCCAGCTCGATACGGTCAGCAGAAAGGTCGGTGACGGCACTGTGGTCCCAAAGGAGCTGCTTCATGATGCTGAGTCCGGTTCCTCGCGGGAGAGCGTGTGCTGCGTCGTATTGGGCGCAGAACTCGGTCAGGACGGGAGCCTTCTTGCAGGAGGACAAGCGCTCGAGCATCTGGGCCGGATGCTTTGAAAACATGTCGTCGACCGTGTCACTTCCACGATCCTTCGGGATGGCCATGCGAATCCAGTCGATATTGCGGACCATCTGCCTGGAATAGCTTTGCTCGGTGAAGACATAGTGAGGGATACCGGCATGAGCGCAGTACGCCTTGTGAATGCTCAGCTTCTCAAGTACGCGCGCCTTCTCCAGCATCCGCGCCGGTTTCACGTCCCAGCCGGCCACGCTTTGCTCCCCGCCTTTCCCACTCATGGTGACCACCGCATCCATCGTCATCACCACTGGGTTGCGCGTCTTCGGGTAGACAGGGTGCTTGATACCGAGCGTCTTGGCCGCGCCCAGGGTCACGGCACGGTCCATTGGAAACTGCTCCCGAAAGTCGACAAACCCGCGTTGGAATTCGGCCAGCAGGAAAAGAGCTCGTTCGAGGTATGAGAACGTGTGAACAGTGCGAGCAACTTTCACTCCCGGAATCCGGGTCTGTGTGCCCCTTGACGAGAACTCCTGCACGTACATCCACGGCTGGTAACTGCGGTACGAGCCCTGCCCGCGGCCGTTCTTGATGCGCTCTGCGATGAGCTCTTCGGACCAAACCTTTGGACCAGCCATGTTCAAATTTCCTTTCGATGATGGAGAAATGCCGGGGCCGCACAGAAGCGGGTCCCCATCTCTTTGATGAAGCGAATGGATGCCGTCTGCAATCCAAATGGATTGAACATACTGTCTAATGGATGCGAAGGAGAGCCATTTAGATGATGTACGCTTGCTACCATGACAACCGCGAAGCAAAAAGCACCTGCTGTGAATCCGGCCCGAACTCCTCCTGACGCCTGGGAGCGCGAGGCAAGACGGCTCCTGAAGGGAGCGATGCATGTGCATGGCTACGAGAGCTACAAGTCCCTCGCTCGAGCGCTGGAGAAGGCCGGCGAAGAGCGCATCACGGAGGCTTCGCTGGCGTTGCGAATCAACCGGGGGACGTTCAGCATGGCGTTCGCGCTGCGCGTCCTGCGAGTCATGGGCGTGAAGAGCCTCGATATCTCGCACGTGAAAGTCCACAAGCCGGGCGGAGACCACTGACGAGCAGTCTTGTTGCCAAGTGCAATCCGTACTAGTTTCAGTGGCGGGCAGCGCTTTCGGCTGCTGCGACCTGCACGGCGGACGCTGCCGCTTCATCTGGATTCTCCAGAAGAGCCCGGCCAGACGTCCACGCCACCGGGCAGAAGTTCAGTCGTGACGTCGCGGACATCCCGCACTTTGTTGATAAGGCAGTACGTGCGCCACACGTATTCGCCGTCGGAACTCCAGCCTGGCCGACCCGCAAGCTGATAGACCCTGCCGCTTCTTGTCGTCCCTCTACGCGAGGAGGCATCGAACACTTCAATGCGCGAAGAAACTCGCCCTGAGCCGCTGTCGGCTCTTGCTCCCACGAAGTGCCGAGAGAAGTTGTCTCCGTAGAGGCCGTGTACTTCGTACACGCGCCAGTCTCTGAGTACAAGAGATGGCTCGTCCTCGATGGAGGCGACAGTCCAGATTGGCATTGCAGTTGCTCGGATTTGGCTGTTCTCGGGCAAGGCTCCGCCCAGCGCGCCTCGCGCGAATGTGCTGAGGTGGGAAGTAGCGGCGGCCGAGACGGGCGGCGGCTGGCAGTCGGGCGGCCTAGCCGCAGGTGAGAGTGAGCGAATACAGGGATGCACCTCCTGGAGAGAGAGCAGATCCGCGGTCCGAACTCTTCAGCCCGCGGGAGGGCGATTGTTGAGCTACTTCCGCCGAGATGCATCAGGGTAAGCCCGAGATGCATACATCTCATTGAGCCATGGTTCTGCCATGTTCGATGCGGTACGCCATGCGGCCATGGCTGCACACGCCGCCGCGGAGCGTTCTTCTGAGAACTCTCCGGCGCATCGTCGCGCGATCCCTTGGTCAGCATGCTACGGAACGGGACTAACGAGCGTCAGGGGCGGAGTTGCGTGGGTAGTTTCACCGACGAGGCTGATACCTGCTTGGGGAACAGCGCGTCGCAGAAGGAGTGGTTTTTCACGCTGAATTGAGGAAATGAAGCGCGGTCCTGCTCCAAGCGCATTGCCAACGCGTTGACTTGGGGTAACGTGCGACCGACGCAATTGCCGAGGAGCACGGCTTGCGTCGAACGCGATATCGGGCGACCGGGACGCGGCTCCGCTTGCTCCGGGCTCACTCTCGTTTGAAGGAACGCAGCGCATGGCACGGAAGAAGAACGGTGCGGGGGGATTTGTCCTTGGGGCGCTCGTCCTTGGTCTCTACTTCCTATCCAAGGTGCCAAAGGAGGTCTGGGTTCTTATTGGTGTCGTGGCCGGCGTGTCGGTTTGCGTCGTGATTTTCTCTCGGATGAAGGCAAGCTCTGCCCGCAAACAGGAAGTTCGCCGAGCCGAGTTCCAACGCTCCAGGCCTGTCGGTGGGGCCGACCCGATCCGTACAAGGCGACCGGGTAAGCTCAAACACACGTACGACCACGAACTTGAGCGCGCGAATGAGCGAACGGCGGTCGTTGAGGCTGCACGAGCCGCGGGCAGCGGTCGCACGCCTGAGGCAGGAAGTCCGGTCGGGGTCCCGGAGTCCGCAAGTCGATTCATGGCTCCCAAGCGCTCGGTTCGGCAAGTCAGTGGCGCGGGTCGCTGGGTACCAGCTCACGAGAAAGTCTCCGTCGCCGGCGCCGTCATCTCGGGCGGAATGATTTACGTAGGCACCTCATTGGCGACCGCTTCGGGCACCGTCGACCCGTGCCTCATCGACCCTGATAAGACAGTCGCRGTGAATGGTAGCTTCCTGCAACGTGATATGGGCTACTGGCCTAGCTACTCCAACATTTCGGCGACTGCTCGATGCGCTTATCTCAACTGGCTTGCCAGCGGACGCGGCGACCCAGCGGCCGACGTCGGGTACGTCTTCCTATATTTCTACGGGCTCGAGCGCCGCCTCATCACTGACGCCGCTGTCGTGACGTCCGAAGAGCGCCGGCTGATCGGCGATGAATTGCGTCGGCTGCTAGGCATCTATGGTGGGTCGTCGAGCTCCTTTCGGCGGTACGCCGGTGACCTTCTCGACTGGGTATCGATCTCGGAATGTTCGTCAACAATCTACAACGACGCGGTGCCATCCTTCGAGCGGTCCATCGAGGTGCCGCTCTATGTGCGCTTGGCTCTAGGCCAAACCGCTGTGGACAAGGTACCAGTGCCTGCGCACCTCGCCTTGGCTTGGGCAAGGCTCGACCCGGTCATCAGCCTGCGCACCCCTGTTGTTCGCTGCGCAGATGAGTTCGACAGGCTGTTCGTGTTGAAGTACGCGAACTGGGGTGAGGGCATCCTGCTGCCAAAGAATCGCTCAAGGCTCCGCCTTGTCTACAAGCCTGCGTCTGCCGGATTTCGCGGACAAACCATCACCCTCAGCTTCGGGGACACGCCCGATGTCACGGCGCTGACGAGCCCGCAGAAAAAGCTTCAGCTAATCGTGGATGCGACGACCGAGGCGCTCGAGGCGTACAGCCGCGCTATTGGACGGAGCCCTGAGGCAGCAGGCACCCTCGAGGGAATTCTTCAATTGCCGACGGCGCTCTGGCCTGAAAAGGCACGCGGCGCAATTGAAGACCTGAAAACGCGGGTCGGCTCGGGCATGCTATCAATGTCCTTCCAAGAGCTTCAGGTCTCTCTGGATGCTGCCTCCACGCTCACGCGCGATAGGACGCTTGCACTTGCAAGGGCCCTCGAAGGGTTCGACATTGGGGTTGAGCCGGATGTTATCGGCGGGGCTAGGACGCCGAAGCCTGATGACAAGCTGGTCCTGTTCGCAATGCCTTCAGGTCAGCCGACGTCCAGCGGGGACGCAAGCTACAAGGCGGCTGCCCTGACGCTCGACCTTGCTGCTGCAGTCGCCGCAGCTGATGGCAACTTTAGCGCTGGCGAAATGGCGCTCCTGCGGAGACAGATTCATTCTTGGAACCACCTCTCGGAGGGCCACAACCGACGCCTGCTTGCACATCTGCGGCTGCTCATGTTGGCACCCGTACCGCTCTCTATGCTGAAGCGAAAGCTTGAGCCCCTGGACGCCAGCGCCAAGGAGACCCTGGCGGTGTTCATGGCGACGGTTGCCGCCTCGGATGGCGAGGTCTCTCCCAAGGAGATTCGCCTTCTCGAGTCGATCTACAAAGCGCTGGACATAGATGTCAGCCGGGTCTTCTCGGACGTCCATGCTGTCGTTGCGCATGCGGAAGACCTTGCGGCCCGCCGTTCCGCCGCTGCCAAGAGGCACGCGCCAAGTACCGTAGAGCCCGCACAGGCCACCGAGCCAGTCGCCATCTCTAAAGGGATCCCGCCATCCGTGGTGCCTGCCGAGCAATCAGTAGAAGACGACACTACGCCAGCGGCGGAGCGACGCGGCGTGCCAGTCGATGACGAGCCGGTCCAGATGACGGAAGGCGCGGCTGAGCCGGTCTTCCGCATTCCTTCGGCGCCAACCGCGCCACCTGCCATCGCGCTGCCATTGGAGGTCCCGCGTGCCTCTGATCCGGCCTCCACACTGCCGCCAAGCCGGCCCGAGGCACCGGAAATGCCCGAAATACCGGTGTATGTTCCACCTCCGCAGAAGCCTAAGGTAGCAAAGCTTGCCGCTCCTGGCTTCAAGCTGGATTCCGAACGGATTGCTGCGCTGCGCAAAGACACGGAGCGAGTGTCGGCTCTGCTAGCAGGGATTTTCCAGGACGACTCGCTGGAGGAGCAGGTCCAACCCGCGACCCCACCGCCGGAACTAGAGGCTGCGTCCACCGAAGATGGCCGGGCTCGGTTGCTGGGGCTTGACGACGCACACGCTGCGTTCGCGCGGATGCTGATTTCCAGGCCCCAATGGTCTCGCGACGAGTTGCAGGACCTGGCTACCGACTTGGAGTTGATGTTGGACGGTGCACTCGAGCGCATCAACGAAGCGGCATTTGACATTCACGACGTACCATTCACCGAGGGAGATGACCCGGTTGACGTCAATCCCGAAGTTCTGGAGAAGATTGCAGCATGAGCACCATCCGTCCCCGTGACCGCGATTCGGTCATTCAATCCTTGCGTGCAGGGGTTGTCCCTCGCAGCGGCCAGCACCTTATTCAGGTGGGCCGAGCTCGCGAAATCGAGACGCTCATCGGCGACATCCTGCGCATCGCGGATGGCGGCTCGACTTTTCGCCTCGTCGTGGGGGAGTACGGCGCGGGGAAAACCTTTTTCTTGAACCTGGTCCGAGCCGTCGCGCTTGAGAAGAAGCTCGTTGTTGCCAGCGCCGACTTGAACCCCGATCGTAGGTTGCATGCGTCCGGCGGGCAGGCCCGTTCGCTCTACGCGGAGCTGATGCGCAACGTGGCAACTCGCACGCGGCCGGAAGGTGGTGCTCTATCGGGCGTTGTGGAGAAGTTCATCTCCACTGCTCAGGCCGAAGCCAAGCAAGAAGGCGTCGAATCGGAGGTCGTGATCAGGCGCAAGCTCGATAGCCTGACGGAACTCGTGAACGGGTACGACTTTGCAGACGTCATCGCCGCGTACTGCCGCGGCGTGGAAAAGGACAACGAGCAACTCAAATCCGATGCCGTCCGATGGCTTCGCGGCGAGTTCGCCACTAAGACTGACGCGCGGCAGGCACTCGGAGTGCGTTCCATCGTGGACGATGGCGCGGTCTATGACCAACTGAAGCTCATGGGGCGCTTCGTGCGCCTGGCCGGTTTCGCGGGCTTGCTGGTGAATCTTGACGAGATGGTCAACCTCTACAAGATGGCCAACAAGCAAGGGCGCGACGGCAACTATGAGCAGATTCTGCGGATCCTCAACGATTCCCTGCAGGGCAACACCGAAGGACTTGGGTTCATTCTGGGAGGCACACCTGAGTTCGTCCTGGACCCTCGGCGCGGGTTATACAGCTACCAAGCCCTCGCCACTCGACTTGCGCAGAACGGTTTCGCGACGGACGGGTTGGTCGACTTCAGCGGTCCGGTCGTTCGGCTTGCGGCGCTCTCGCAGGAGGACCTCTATTTGCTGCTCCACAAGGTGGTTGATGTGTACGCCCTGGGCGACCCCGAGAAGCACCTGCTGCCAGAGCAAGGCATCGCGAGCTTCATGGAGCATTGTTCACGGCGAGTAGGGGAGACCTACTTCCGCACGCCACGCACCACCATCACCGCGTTCGTTAATCTGCTGGCGGTGCTCGAACAGAACCCCGGTACAGCCTGGGAGGAGCTCCTGGGTGGAATTGCTGTGGCGGCTGATGTGGGTGGTGCCGGTGACCTTTCTGTCGAGGCTGAAGCCAACGACGCAGAGGGCTTCGCCACCTTCAAGCTGTAGTGCGCGGACGAAGTGTCGACGGAGTCCTCTGCCTTTTTCGAGTTGGATGAGCGCATTCAGCGCTTCATCTGGGCTGAAGGCTGGGAGGCGCTTCGAGAGGCACAGGAAGCTGCCATTCCCCTTGTCGTCAAAGGTGACCGCGACGTTATCGTCGCGGCGGCGACGGCTGCAGGCAAGACCGAGGCGGCATTTTTCCCGGCGCTGACAAACCTGGTGCGGCTACCCGCGCCAGGCCTCATCGTCTATGTCAGCCCGCTCAAAGCCCTAATTAACGACCAGTTCGGCCGTCTCGATCGCCTTTGCGAGCAGCTCGAGCTTCCGGTTTGGCCGTGGCACGGGGACATCTCGTCGTCGCAGAAAATTCGTTTTCTACAGAAGCGGCATGGCGTCCTTCTCATCACGCCAGAGTCGCTTGAGGCAATGCTGTGCAATCGCGGCTCTTCGGTGGCTGGGGTGTTCGAGCGCATGTCGTACTTCGTTGTTGACGAGCTTCACGCGTTCATTGGCTCGGAGCGCGGGAAGCAGTTGCAGTCGCTCATGCATCGCATCGAAAAGGTGCTGAATCGAACCGTTCCACGCGTCGGGCTCTCCGCCACTCTCGGGGACATGAACCTGGCAAGGGAATTTCTCCGACCCGGCCACGGACCACAGGTGGAACTCGTCGAGTCGAGATCTTCAGGGACCAGCTTGAAAGTTCAAATCAGGGGCTACGAGGAGCCACTGGTTCTGGCGATCGCCGCTAGCCAGGCGCCGCCGAAGCCTTCTGATGAAACCGAACGGGACGAGCATGAGGAGGTGTCACCAGGCCACGTCGCGGCGCACATGTTCGAGAACCTGCGCGGCTCGAATAACCTGATTTTTCCGAACTCAAGACGTGACGTCGAGCTTTACACCCACCTGCTGAACCGCATGTGCGAGCAGCACCACGTTCCGAGCGAGTTCTGGCCGCACCACGGGAGCTTGAGCAAGGACATCCGTGCAGACACGGAGGCTGCCCTCAAACAAAATGAGATGCCCGCAAGCGCGGTCTGCACGAACACGTTGGAGCTGGGCATCGACATTGGTGCGGTGAAGAGCGTTGCTCAAATCGGTCCACCGCCGACCGTGGCTAGCCTGCGGCAGAGACTGGGACGAAGCGGTCGCCGCAAGGGCGAGCCTGCGATTTTGCGCGGGTACTGCATCGAGAAGGCCATCGGTCCTGGGGCAGCGCTGGGAACAGAGTTGCGCCTGGACACGGTCCAAATGGCAGCCATGGTTTCATTGCTGGCAGAGGGCTGGTTCGAGCCGCCGCGGGTGAAGGGAGCTCACCTCTCAACGCTCATCCAGCAGATGCTTTCGGTCATCGCCCAGAAGGGCTGGGTGGCGATTGGCGAGCTCTTCGGTCTGCTGTGTGCGCCTAACGCTCCATTCGCTGGCGTCACGAAGCAGGAGTTCATGGAACTGGTTCGCCATCTTGGGAGCAAGGAAATCCTGGTTCAGGACTCGGGCGGCGACCTGCTGCCGGGAACCCTCGGCGAGAAGCTCTTGAACCATTATCAGTTCTACGCCGCTTTCGCTACCGATGAGGAGTTTCGAATCGTCGCCGGCGGCCGGCCGCTCGGAACCCTGCCGGTTGAGCAATCCCTGCGGGTGGGCGAGCGGATCCTCTTTGCCGGCAAGACTTGGCGGGTCGAGGAAATCGATGAGCCTCGCAAGACCATCTACGTCTCTCGCACCGGTGGCGGCGTACCGCCGATATTTTCGAGCGGCGGAGGTCGTGTGCACACCAAGGTGCGCACGCGGATGCGAGAGCTTCTCGAAGCGAGAGACCTCCCGGCGTACTTGGACAGGACCTCGCAGCGCTTCCTTGTCGAAGCTCGAAAGGGATATCAAGGCCTCGGCCTGGCCGGCGCCCACTACATCGTCTATGGCCGCAATGTCTTGCTCACGACCTGGTTGGGCGACGCTGCCAATGAGGCCATTGCATGCCTGCTCATGCGCCGCAACTTCGAGGTGTCCTGCGGTGCGCTGGGTGTGACGGTGTACCAGGGTGAGCATACCGGCCAGGACGTTCTCGACGCGCTTGTGGATGCAGGTTCCGAAGAGCCGCCTCCCTTGGAAATCCTGCTCAGCGGAGCGAAGAATCTCGGCCGCGAAAAGTGGGACTGGGCCCTGCCGGAGGGTCTACTTCAGAAGACTTATGCCAGCTTGCACTTAGATTTGGACGAAGCCCTTGAGTGGATTCGTCGGCTTGGCGCCGCGGCACACACAATGAGAGACGACATATAAGCTTCTCCGTCCGACACCTCGTCACTCGGACTGGCGACGACCTTTCCGTTTCTTCGCCCGCAACTCACGCAGTATCTAGCACAACGCGCGTCACAGCCCCGACGCGATCTCACCGTGTCTGCAGCTTCCTGGAGCAAAGCGGACGTCGAGGCATGGTTGGCAACATCGGTGGTGCAATGACGCCCCTCACCCCTCACCCTCACTTGGGCCACAGCTAGTTGTTGGGAAGCGCGACTACACCCTGCGGGAGGCCGGCGCGTTGTGTTCCAGTGTCGTTGGTAAGCGCGGGCATCCTTGGAGCACAGCATTCGCGCGGTAGCTGAGGGGGGAAGTACTCGACAAGAGTTGCTCTGTTCGCCCCCTATGGCGGCGGAGCGCGGGCGGGATGGGTTTGCGATCAACAGCATTGGATGTCATGGTGACCCCTCGATTGAAGGTGACGCCACCTTCGATGGAAGCGAACAACCCGCCTTGACCACACTCCCGCTATTCCGCAACGCTTCACTCCTCGCCCGATCGGATATCTCCTCTGGCTGGGGCGATGTTTCTTATTTTTGATCGATTTGAAAAGTATTAGAGTCATGGCTTCATCACAAACTTCGGGACCGCATGCAATGACCCAGAGCTATAAGCAACTCCAGAGGCAAATCGAGGTGCTTCAGCGTGAGGCTGAAAAGCTTCGCAGCCAAGAGATAAGGGAAGTCGTCGGCCAGATCAAGGTCGCCGTCGCGCACTATGGAATCTCCGCCGCACAGTTGGGCTTCGGGACAGCAGCTTCTGGCAGCGCAAGAGCGGCAAAGGCCAGCAAACCCGCCCTCTCGCGATCCGCGAAGTACGCCGATGGCCAGGGCAATGAATGGTCAGGCCGGGGTCCGAGGCCTCATTGGTTGCGTGATGCGTTGAAAGCCGGTAAAGATGTTGAGGAATTTGCCGTCAGTTCAGCGTCGACAAAGGCAGACCGCGGAGATGGCAAAGTCTCTGCCAAGCGGAGGGCGAAGACTCAATATCGCGACCGAGCTGGAAACAGTTGGAGCGGGATGGGGCCGCGGCCGCGCTGGTTGAAGGAGGCTTTGGAGGCAGGGCAGACGCTGAAACAACTCGCCGCCTGAGAGCGCGTCACTCGACCGCACTGCGGCGCGCCACCTCGCCGCCCTTTCCTCTGGGTATGCGTGCCCCTCAACCTTGTTTGTCAAGCTCGTCGTGCGTTACGGATGAACTCGGAGCCTAACGTCGGGTCGAATTGAACGCCGCGGCACTGTGCCTTTCCGCGCATTCGCTGGCGATCGCAGCCAGCCGGCACAGTCCCGCCTCGACTGTTTTCTCGTGGAGCCATCCGCAATTGATGCGCAGGTAATGGTCGAAGCGCGCCGAATTCGAGAACAGCGTGCCCGGCGCCACCAGGATGCGCTCACGCAACGCCGCATCGAACACCTGCATGGATGGCAGTCGCCCAGGCAGTTCCACCCACAGCTGAAGACCGCCTGGCGGCAGGTTCAGCCGCGTGCCTGGCGGAAAGTGCGCGGCGATCGCATCGGCCGTCTGCTCGCGTTGCACCTTGAGCCTTTCGCGCAGGCGGCGCAAGTGGCGGTCGTAGGCGCCGGTGCCCATGAATTCGCCGGCCGCCCATTGCGAGAGTTCCTCGTTGCCGCGTGTTTGCGTGTACTTGAGCATCTCGACGCGCCCGTGCCAGCGACCGGCCGAGATCCAGCCCAGCCGCATGCCGGGCGCAAGGATCTTGTGCAGCGATGCGCAGTGGATCACGTTGCCGGTGCGGTCCCATGACTTGATCGCGCGCGGCGGCAGGTCGGCGTCGAGCAGTTCGCTGTAGGTGTCATCCTCGATCACCGCGACCGCGTGCTGTTCGCACAGCGCGACCAGGCGCTGCTTGTGCGCGTCGGGCATGACGCTGCCGAGCGGGTTCTGCAGGTGCGGCACGACCACCACGGCCTTGATGTTGTCGTAGGCGTCGAGCGCCATTTCCAGAGCCTCGATCGACAGGCCGGTCTGCGGGCTGGTGGGAATCTCGACAGCGCGCATGCCGAGGCTTTCGAGCACCTGCAGCAGGCCGTAGAAGGTCGGCGATTCGACCGCCACCGTGTCGCCGGGCTGGGCCACCGCGCGCAGCGCGAGGTTGAGCGCCTCGATGCAGCCGTTGGTGACGAGCACATCATCGGGCGTGAGCGTCATGCCCACGCGCAGGCCGCGCCGCGCCACCACTTCGCGCAACGGCGTGCGGCCGCGCGAGGGCGCGGCTGTGGTGAGCAGGGCCGGCCGCTGGCGCAGAAGCCGCATCATGGCCGTGCGCAGCGCCTGCGCGGGATACAGCTCCGGCGCGCCGCGCGCCGTCGAGAAATCGACCCGCAGCTCACCCTGGCGCCGACGCGCGACGAAATCTGAGACCTTCGCATGAATGCCGACGTACTGGGCCGGATCGGGAGGCATGTTGGCGGCGGGCTCCTCCATCGCCGCGATCATGAGCCGGCGTGGACGCCGCACGAAGTAGCCAGAACGGTCACGGGCCTCGACCCAGCCTTCGCTTTCCATCGTTCGGCAGAGCTGCAGCGCAGTCGAAAGGCTGATGTCGTGCAGGCGCATTAGCCTGCGCAGCGAGGGGAGCTTGTCGCCGGGCTTGAGCGCCCCGGCGCGGACGGCGTCGACATAGTGCGTGGCCAGTTGCCGGTAGAGCGGTGACGATTCCATTCGTTCGATACTCCCTCAGCCAGAATGTCGGAAACAGATGCAGATTCGAAGGAAGGCAACCATAACAGATGCCCTGCTTGTAGGCCTGTTGTGTCTCTGAGTGCGCACGGCTGTGCCTGTTTCTTGGGCAGGCCACTGGCTACGATGAAGCCACGCAACCTTCCTCTTGAGGTATTCCAGATGACGACCGAGCTTCCCGAAACCACGCGCCTGCAGCCGGGCCAGACGCTGCGCATGGCCGTCGATCCCGGCTACTGCATGCTCGTCGTTCAAGGTTGCGTCAATGTGGCATTGCCGCCTTCCTGGCTGGGAGAAACCATGTTCAGCATTAGGACGCTGCTCCACGAGGGCGAACTCTATGTCTCTGAGCGAAGCGGGTGGATCGAAGTCTCAGCACTGTCGCCCGCGCAGGTCAGCGCCGTGCCGTGTCCGGCTCCCACGGTCCCCCCAGGGGCTTCCTGCGTGACGCGGCTCGTCCAGCTGCTGACAGGCCGCATGGCTGTCCGCGAAGGTCAAGTGCCGAGGTAGACCGGCCGTTCGCCGAGAGGATTGCCAAGGGCTGCTTTCGCCGGCCACCGACTTTCCAGAGGCCGAAGTCGAATGGCGGCAGCCTGTCTGAGCGCACCTTCGAGCCAACGGCGTGAACTGGCCATGTCGGCCACACCCGACATTCGCCTGCCGCGCTTAGCACCCGAGCCGAAGTTCAAACACACTGCTCCCACCGTAAACGTTACGCGTGCTATTCGGCGCCGGGGTAGAAGAAGTCAAGCCTCGCGGGGCGCGGTCCCAGCAAGTCGCCGAAGACCACCCAACTGGACTGATCTGGCGCGGTGGCGGCGTACAGCCAGAGTTGCGCAATCGCCCCCTGTGGAAGGCGGAGGTCGTTTGGCTCGAGCCGTATGTCGCGGTTGACGTGAAACGCGACGACCAGATCGGCCGAATCTGCGTACTTGCTGAGCTTATCCAGTTCAACCTGCAGATTGGCGGTCGCGTTCACGCGAGCGGGCACTAATTCCTTGAGTTGAACCGGCGCGTAGTGGGCGACATCGTTACGGATGAACCGTGCGACGATGTCGTAGTCGCTCGCCTCGGTTGGCGCGAACCAGACGGGCACGTCGACCATCTTGGACATTGCATAGCAGAACAGTGCAGCCTGACGGCCTTCGCCAAACTGGCGGACGTCCCTCCTTCTAAGCGACGAGAATTCGTAAGAAAACTCGCTCAGCGGGTACGTTGTAGCGATGTCGCGTAACCCGATCAGGACACGCTCGGGATCGAGAAAGCGCAGATTCTTCCAAGCGTTCAAACGAGTCGTCATGTGCCGGGAAACCCTCTCACAAATTGCGAACGATCGCCGCGTCAGTCCGCACCCGCCGGGAGCCAGAACGCAAGGGACACGCGCCGCCCATTGTGAATCAGGGAGGCGCGTGCGCACTGACCTCTCGTACGGCTACAGTCGGGCCACCGCGAGACTACCCCCAATTTGGGTATTTGCCAATTCGCTCCCATGTATTCCACGGGGACGGGGATAGTCCCATTCCACGAAGGCCGTCACTCAATCCGCCGTGCTTCATTTCTCTTCGGCAGATCCGCTCTCTCTCCTTTGATCACGAAGCCAGCTCCACCATCGGTAGGGCACCCCTGCACGCCAGTCATCGTGTCGCGCATCAGCATGACGCCGCGATCCTCGCCGAGGTGTCCATTTTCGCGTTGTGTCGCACCGCCATTCTCGTTTTTTTCCCGCTCGGCTTGAATTGCGCGCCCAATACTTGACGGCCGTCGCCGCGAGTGACTCCGTTGGAATTTGCGCTACCGACGTCTCGGTGTCCTCAACGTTCATCCGACTGTCGAACGATTGACAACCCTGCGTTTCGCGCGCCCCCTTGTAGGGCTGACCCAATTCCGATGATTGGCGGCTCTACGGCTCTTGGCGGCTACGACCCGCAGTACAGGTCCTTTACCAGTCTCGAAGTCGGTCGGGAGGTCCGTAAAAAGATTAACGAGTTTCTTCGCGTCCTTCGCCCTGAGCGCAAGCCTCGGACTGTGCGAAGCTTGCTAAGCTGGTTCTCTATGAGCGTCCATGCTGTACAACTTCTTGACCATCGCCGAGTGCCTTCAGCACAAAGCTCAACGCCGATCGCAGACTCACTTCCACCAGGACTGCTGGCACATCCTGGCCTCAGGAGATAGGGCAGATGCGTTTTGGATTATTTCACCGCCTCGGGGCTGGTGTTGCAAAGGGCAAGAGACGGACTGATATGGCCCGTTTTGTCAAGAGGGCACGAGGTATTTCCTCGCGAAGCTTCGCGATAGCGCATGGGATGACGAAGTTAAAAGAACGTCACACCGCACCTTGGACTCGACGCATGCAGCTTTAGCGACGATGAATCACGCTGAT